>DASUVB010000545.1:0-7542 GCA_036373835.1 Flavisolibacter sp.
TCTCATTACCGATGCGATCATGTGGAAATTCAACCCGGATGTTGCCCTTTCAAACGGGTTCCGCTTCTGCCAGCCACTGGCAATTCCGCCCGGGCAAACGTCGGCTGCCATCACGAAAGATTTCCTGTGGAACATGCTCCCGGTGGACACAGAAGCAAAAATGGCGACTGCCTCCGGCACGCAGCTCCTGGCCTGGCTGGAAAAGGAGCTCGAGAATGCCTTTGCGAAGGATATTTCCAAAAGGTTCGGCGGGTGGTTTGTGCGTTTTGCGGGAATGCAGGTCAATTTCACCATAGACAGGCCTTATGGCAGCCGCGTGAACTGGGTTCTCATTGGCGGAAAGCCTTTGGAACCTGGCAAAGACTACCGCATCGCGGCATGCGAGCGCGAGGGAGATCCCGATGACATGCTGTGTCGCATGGAACAGGTGAAGGAACAACACACAACGGGTGTGCTAATGCACCGACTCATCGAAGAGTACCTGGCCTATAAGGGTACAGTATCCCCGGTGATGGAACAGCGTGCCACAGCAACGGATGCTCCCCATACCCTCCTGACACAGCTGCGGGGGACATCATATGCTTTCCGTTAATTCGTACCGGCGTAAAAAGTTTGCTAAGAATGGTAAAAGCCGTGATGCATGTCACGCGATGCCTTACCTTGTTCGTTCATATTTGTGACTCAAAAGTTTTAAATGATGGAATTCCTGAAGCAACCCTGGCCCTGGTATGTTGCCGGCACGATTGCCGGGCTCACGATCCCGGTGCTCCTGGTACTCGGCAACAAGCACTTTGGCATTTCCGCCAACTTTCGCCATGCGTGCGCGGCGATCATCCCTTCCAATATCAGGTTTTTCCGGTATGACTGGAGGAAAGAGATATGGAACCTGTTCTTTGTTGCGGGCATCATGATCGGCGCATTCCTGGCAGTGCAGTTCCTGTCATCACCGGACCCGGTGCAGGTGGCCCCTGCCCTCATGGCTGAACTCAAAGATTATGGCATCACCGACAATTCAAAGATGCTGCCGCCCGAAATTTTCAGCTTTGAAAGCCTGTTCACACTGCGTGGGTTCATCATGCTGGTGGTGGGTGGCTTCCTCGTGGGATTTGGAACACGGTATGCCGGCGGATGCACCAGCGGGCACTCGATCATGGGCATCAGCAACCTGCAGATCCCCTCGGTGATCGCAACCGTCAGCTTCATGGCAGGCGGGTTCCTCATGGCAAACCTGATCTTACCTTATATAATGAAACTGTAATACAATGAACGGAACACTTACGGATACGCAGGAACAAACGATTCCCGCCCAGGCCCTGGAAAGCGATTACGAAGTGCGGTCGCTGGACACGATGTGTGTGAACGATTCACAGCTGCAGCACAAATGGTATCACAACCTGAAATACGCAGCGATAGGGATCGTTTTTGGAATCGCCTTTACCAAGTCAGAGATCATTTCATGGTTCCGCATCCAGGAAATGTTCCGGCTCCAGAGTTTTCATATGTATGGGGTGATCGGAACAGCAATCGCCATTGGAATGCTGTCTGTCTGGCTGATCAAAAAATTCAGGGTAAAAACAATCTATGGGGAACAGATCCATTTCCATCCCAAGAAATTCAATAAAGGGCAGGTGATCGGCGGGCTGCTTTTCGGCCTTGGATGGGCCTTGACAGGCGCCTGTCCCGGACCGCTGTTTGCGCAGATCGGTGCCGGCTTTTTTGTTATTGCGGTGGTGATGCTCAGTGCCGTTGCCGGTACGTGGGTGTACGGTTACTTCAGAGATAAACTGCCACACTGAGTTTTAACACAAAGTATGCAGGTGCTATATTGCATATCCGCGTCTCATTTATTTAATTTATGGTCAAAAAAATGTTCACCTTCTCGTTCCTGATATCCTCGCTGCTGGTACTTGCCGGCTGCAACGACGCCGCCACTGACAACCCGCCTCCTGCGGTTACACCCGTGACCGCGGCACCACCGGCTGCACCCGGCCTTCCTGCCATGATGATGCTGGATGCGAACGGCGGCCTGGTCGACCTGCAGCAATACAGGGGAAAAAAGGTGCTGGTCAACCTGTGGGCATCATGGTGTCCTCCCTGTAAAAGAGAAATGCCTTCGCTTCAGAAGTTGTACAACGATGTCGATACCTCGAAAGTGGTGTTCGTGATGCTGGCGCTGGATGATGATTTCAACAAGTCCAAAAAGTACGTGGCTTCGAAGGAGTTTACCTTCCCTGTTTTTTACCCGGCACAAAACCTGCCGCCGCTGTTCAATGTCGAAAGCATTCCCACTACTTTTATTTTCAACGAAAAAGGTGAGATGATCAAAAGCGTCGTGGGCAGCGATGATTATGATTCGAAAGAATATCGCAGGCTATTTCTCTAGCGGACCTGGTCCAATGTTTCCGGTACCTGGTGCTAGGCCGTGGACTGGGGTAGCAATCGCTCTTCAATGATCTCCCGGAAGACATTTTTAGGAAATGCGCCAGGCTCCAGTAGTGGCTCACCCTGCACGGGGATGAACAGGAATGTTGGAATGCTGCGGATCCCAAAGACCGTTGCCAGTTCCTGCTCGGTCTCCGTATTCACTTTGTAGATCACAAGCCGGTCATTGTATTCTTCCGAGAGTTCCTCCAGTAACGGGGCCACCATCCGGCAGGGCGCGCACCAGTCGGCATAAAAGTCAATAATGGCAGGCAATGGCCCGTCATACGACCATTCCTTTTCTGTATCGTAATTGAAGATCTTGTCTTTGAAGTCCTGGGTTGTCATTTTTATCGTAGGCATTTGACAAAAATAGCCCGGTTCTCAACTTCACACAGTGACAACAGTCACGAAAAAGCCTCCCGTGGAAACAGGAGGCGACCAAAACTAACAGCTGGAGTAATCAAAGTTTCTGACCAATCATCTGCAGCACAGCGGCGCTTCCGTGATGGAAGGGCCCTTCGTTCAGAACAATTTCTTTCTGTCCGCAGGACAGTATATGGGTGAAAGGAAAATCGTCGCAAATAGAAGGCGCATCGTACAAAAGTTCACGGCTTGTCGGACCGCCCGATGCATACTCGAGCTGTTCCGGGGCGAAGGCCTGCAGCACCACGAAGCCACCCGGTCTGAGCGACATGTGGACCTGCCTGTGAAAAGCCCTTCGAACCGCCGGGGGAAGGTGTACGAAGATCAGCGCCACGGCATCGTATTGCTTAACGGCCCTGTAGTCTGCAATATCCAGCAGTGAATAATTCATGTGGAGATTGTTCGATGCGGCTGCAGCAAGCGCCCTGGCACGGGCACTTGAACTGAAATCAAATGCATCCACCTTCCACCCTTTTTGCGCTGCATAAAGCGCATTCCTTCCCTCGCCTTCGGCGGGCAGCAGGATAGACCCGGGCTTGTGCGTATCAATAAATTCCTTGAAAAAAGCATTCGGCCCCGTACCGTACACCGTTGCATTTTGTTCGTAGCGCGTATTCCAGGAACTCTGGTTCATGCTGCAATTTCAGAAGTGTTTCAAAAGCTGGCCGTGACCTTTATCACATCGCGGAAACTTCCGCACAGCGCCTGTTGCTCCAGAAGGTTTTCAAGGTACAGCACATCCTTACCTGTGCCATGATCCCTGCGCCGCCTGTAAGACCGGCAACCACAATAAAAGCCGCAGGCACACCGATAACGTCGGCGAGCCACCCCGCCAGGAGAGCGCCGGCAACATACCCGGTATCCCTCCAGAACCTGAATATGCCGAGTGTTTGTGCACGCTGCAGGGGATGCGTATTCTCTGCGACAACAGAGATGAAGTTCGGATACACCACCGCCGTACCGACGCCAAGGAGGAACATGGCAACAAGACCCGCCGGGAAGTTCCCGGCAAAAGCAAGCAGGAGCAGGCCCGCCGCCTGCATGATCATGCCAGCCGTGATCAGCTGCTTTTTGCAGAACAGGTCACCCAGCCTGCCTGTAAATAACTGTCCCAGTCCCCATATGACGGGATAGGCAGCTGCAAGCACCCCGGTCTGGCCCATTGTGAACTGTTTCGACAACAGCAGCACCGGGAGCAAGCCCCAGATCACACCGTCATTCAGGTTATTGATAAAGCCATTAACGGTAACGCTTCCCAGGTTGTGATGACGGAAGGTGGTATCCTTCCAGATATGGTGCAGTAGTGGCACACGGCTCTTTCCCGCCTCGTAGCTGACATGTGCGCTGGTATCCTTTACCAGGAATACTGTGAGCAGCAACCCTGCGATGGAAAATAATATGCCGGGCAGGAAGGGAAAGAAACGGAAGCCATAGCGTGCGGCAATTTCCGATGCAAGAAATGCTGCAAGGCCTACGGCGACATATCCTGCAAATTCATTGATCCCCATGGCCAACCCCCGCTGTTTTTCTCCCACGAGCTCGATCTTCATGATTACCGTGGCCGACCACGCCAGCCCCTGGTTCATTCCCAGCAACAGGTTGGCTGCAATGATCCAGTACCAGTTGTCGGCATACATCAGCAGGAAGGGCACGGGTAATGCGGCGATCCACCCGGCGGTCAGCAGTTGTTTCCGCGTGAATGTTTTTGAAAGCTGGCCCGTAACCAGGTTAAAAATGGCCTTACTGATGCCAAACGCCGCGATAAAAGAAAGCAGCGCCACATGACTGCTTACCTGGAATGATTCACCGAGGCCCGGTATCACCGAGCGCTCCAGGCCGACCATACTGCCTACAAAAGCGTTGATCAGAACGAGCAGATAAAATTGCTTCCTGTTTTCCCGGAGTCCCTGCATACGCTTCAAAGCAAGTTGAATTCGCAGACAGGAACAGTGATCTGTGTCACGCCTGTGAATGGACGCTCAAAAAAACCGTATCAACTGCCGTTGGGGACGCTAAACGCTCATCCTTCTTCTTCGGCACCAATTGCAGCCGCGGTTACCGCTGCGGGGAAAAGCAACTGGAATAAGGAGCCGACGCCTTCCTGGCTTTCAGCGCGGATATAGCCATAATGGTTCTCCATGACCTTCCGGGCGATGGACAGTCCCACGCCTGTTCCTGCGAATTCCGAGTTCCCGTGTAACCGCGTAAAAACATTGAAAATACGTTGTGCATCCTCGGGGTTGAAACCGATCCCGTTGTCACGAACCTCAACCAGGTAAAATTCCTGCTGCTGTTCATCCGGGGACAACCTGAAAGCAGTATCCCTGCCAGCTACCATCCGTGACGTTATTTCAATCACAGGAGGATGGCCCGGTTCCTGGAATTTCAGCGCATTGCTCACCAGGTTCTGGAATGCCTGCTGAATTTGCCGCGGATGCGCCTTTATGGTAAGAAGTTTTTCGGCGATAATCCGTGCACCTTTTTCACTGATCTCGATCTCAAGGTCGTTCAATACCTGCTCCAGCACGCCATTCAGGTCAACCTGCTCCAGCATCGCGGGCTTCACGCTCACCTGTGAATACGACAACAGGTCATCAATGAGAAGGCCCATGCGGCGGGCAGCAGCCTCCATACGCTCAAAATACCGCGCCTCTTCCTCCGTGAACCTGTCGCTGATGCTGCTTTTGATGCGGTTGGCGAAGTAGTGGATCTTTCGGATCGGCTCCTTCATGTCGTGCGAGGCAGCATATGCAAATTCTTCGAGGTTGGCATTCGAACGCTTTAGTTCGTCCACGTAACGCTGCAATTGCGCGTGTGCCATTTTCAGTGGCGTATAATCTGTGAAGGTGATCAGCACCTCATCGCCCACACGCGTGGTCATCAGGTCGAGATACAGGTTATGGCCATCCACGTTGTAGTGGAAGTCGAGTCGTTCAGACCTGCCGGTCAAAAAAGTATTCCTGTAAATATCAAAAAGTCCGTTCTGCTTATATCCCGGGAACCATGTGCTGCCAAGGCTTCCGTTTAGTGTCTCCGGCGTCTGGCGAACGTATGCTGCAAACGTGGGGTTGGTGATGACGAAGGTGAAATCAATGATCTCTCCATGCTCATCATAAACAGGGGAAAAAGTGAACATACCCGATTGCGCATTATTGAACACGGCTGCCAGTCTTTCCGCGGATCGTTGTATCTGCTCCCGTGACTGTTCCAGTTCCCTGGTGCGTTCCTGCACCTGCCGGCTCAATGCTTCTTCAAATAGCTTCTGGTCATGGATGTCCGTGCTGGTACCGATCCACATGCGGATATTGTTGTCGTTGTCCTTCTGTGCGATTGCACGACTGAGCTGCCAGCGGTATGCTCCCTCCCTGTTCCGGAAACGGTGGTGGAAATGAAAATCCTCCCCCGTAGCCACCGCGTGCTGCCAGCGCCGGACATTTTCTTCGCGTTCGTCAGGGTGAACAATGCCGATCCAGCCTCCTCCCATTACATCGTCTTCGGTAAGCCCGGAAAAACGGTACACCGCCTTGTTGAAATAGTTGATATTTCCTTCGCTATCCGCTGCCCATACGAACTGCGGCATGGAGTCAGCCAACAGCCTGAAGCGTGCTTCGCTCTCCTCGATCTTCTGCTTCGCAACATTCAGATCAGTCACGTCGGCCGCAGTATTCATGATGCCGTATGTTTTGCCGGAAGCATCGAACAGCGGCGTAAAACTGTAATTGAAGAAATACGTGCGCGTAATCCCATTCACCACCAGCTCCATCTTCCGGTTTTTCGCATGAAACGGGATACCGGTGGCATAAACCATCTCCATCTCCCGGTATATGTCCTGGTGCTCGAGTTCGGGAAGCACCTCGCTGTACAATTTTCCAATGACATCTTCGCCCTTTCCCCAGGCGTCCAGGATCGCCTGGTTCGCCATGGCGATGCGCATTTCACGCCCGATATACAAAGCGATCGGGAACGGGGCATCTGTCACCATCCGGCGGACGCGCTGTTCACTTTCTTCTATGGTTTTGCGGGCAAGCACCTGCTCGGTTACCTCGCTTGCCACTGCCATCACGCCCGATATGATGCCATCTTCCTCGCGGTGCGGTTCGTATACAAAATTGACATAGACGGTTTCAATCGTGCCGTTGCGCGGCAGGTTCACCGGCAGGCCGTTGGCAGTGTAGGCTCTGCCCGTGGTGAACACGTTTTGCAGCATGCCTTCGTATCCCTGGCCTCCGGCTTCGGGCAGTCCTTCAAATAAGGGCCGATACAATATCTCCGCTGCGGGCTTGCCCCACAGCTCGAACATGCGCTGGTTGGCAATTTCCACAACGAACTCCGGTCCCTTCAGGATGCACATCGCCACAGGCGCCTGCAGGATGATGCTGTGCAGGTTATTGACATTTCGTTCCAGCTTTTTTGCAGCAAGCACTTTCGCCGTTGTCTCCTGGCACACCACAAGCACGCCTTCGATGCGGTCCGATTCACCGCGGATGGGACTGTATCCAAATGTCCAGTATACGTCTTCTATTTTGCCATTACGGTAAATAGGCACCAACTGGTCTTCGCTCCAGGTAGCCTCGCCGGTTGTTCTTACCTGGTGTATGAGCGGGTAAATGATCTCCCAGATTTCCGGCCAGCACTCAACAGCCCGTTGACCGAGCGCACGCGGGTGCTTGCCTTCATTTCCAAGGCTGGGTCTGT
>DASUVB010000546.1:0-3695 GCA_036373835.1 Flavisolibacter sp.
GGGAATTGTTGTCAGGAGCATTGTTTTTGTGGTATTGTTCATCGCCGGCATGTTCGCGTTGAAACTGACCCCGGATGCGATCCCGGTACTCATGACCGTGCGAAAAAAATTAAGGCTTTGATGTCAGGCTGGCGGTAGCAGTATTGCGGTCGATCCTTCCCACGCCAATGAAGCGTTTGGAATAATAATCATCAAACAGGTCGCTGATGGTAACGCCCGAAGTAGAAGCGTGGACGAACTTATTGTTGGCAAGATACATCCCCACATGTGATACGCCGCCAATGGTATTGAAGAAGACCAGGTCACCTTCCCTCAGCTCCGTTCTGGAAATGCGGCGGGTGAATTTATACTGCTCGCGGGCTGTCCTGGGAATCGCAACGCCGTACAGGCTTGAAAAGAACACCTGCATCAGTGCCGAACAGTCGATACCGTTCCTGGTGGTGCCCCCGAGGCGGTAGCGTGTGCCAAACCATTCGTCGATGAGACGGAACAGGGCCAGGTTCCTGATCTGCTCCACTTCGAGGTCCATCAGCACCGCGTATTTGAACTGCAGGTTGTCAGCCTTCTCGATCTCACCTTCGGCAACAGCCGGTTCCACCGTCTTTGTCCTGGTGGATTCTGTAGTTGTATTTTTTACCGGGACCACGGTTTCCGTGGCTGGTACATTGACGATTATATCTTCCAGGAATTTGAGCTCAGTGACCGACTGCCCTGCGGGGGTTTTAGTCTTCTGGGCCGATACATCCCCGGCCAGGAAGACAAATAGGGTTACAGTCAAAAGAGTGATTCTGAGCATGTGGTTATTTAGGTGATCTTGGATGTCTACGAAAATAAGGTTTTTCACATAAATGTGGAATACTTCAACGTCCTGATAATGCATTTATTGTCCATGAAGACTGTATTTTGCAGCCATTCCCGTTCACATTCAGGAGGTTGAAGAAGATCAAGGAGACAACATGAAATTCTCTCATTTACACGTTCACACACAATACTCGCTGCTTGATGGCGCAGCGCCTATCCAGTCGCTGTATAAAAAAGCGATCGATGATGGTATGCCCGCGCTGGCGATCTCGGACCACGGGAACATGTTCGGCGTCTTCGAATTCGTGTCGCAGGCATACAAGAACCTTGACGAGAACGGGAAGCCCCGGGTGAAGCCGATCGTGGGGTGCGAGTTTTATGTAACCCTGGACCGGACGCGGAAGACGTTTACAAAAGAAGAAAAGGATCCGCGCTTCCACCAGATCCTCCTGGCGAAGAATGAAACGGGCTACCGCAACCTCGTGAAGCTGACATCGCTCGGCTATACGGAAGGATTGTACAGCAAATACCCGCGCATTGACAAGCAGCTGATCCTGCAATACCACGAGGGACTCATCGCCACCACCTGCTGCCTGGGTGCCATGGTGCCACAGGCCATTCTTAAAAAATCAGAAGAGGAAGCAGAGAAGGAATTCAAATGGTGGCTGGACCTTTTCGGAGATGATTATTACGTGGAATTCCAGCGGCATGGCATGGCCGAACAGGATCGCGTAAACGAAGTTCTGGTAAAATTCGCGCGGAGACACCAGGTAAAGATCATCGCGTCGAACGATTCACACTACGTGGACCAGACCGACTTCCGTGCACACGACATCCTGCTGTGCATCAACACCGGTGAAAAGCTTTCCACACCCGCGCTGCGTGAATTCACTGATGATGATATCAACATGAAGGACCGGCGGTTCGCATTTCCCAACGACCAGTTTTATTTCAAGAAGACCAGCGAAATGGCCGAAACCTTCCGTGATCTTCCTGAAGCTATTGATAATACCAACGAGATCGTGTCGAAGGTGGAACTGCTGAACCTGAAGCGCGACATCCTGCTGCCGGCATTCCCCATTCCAAAGGAGTTCCAGCTGCACGACGACAGCAACATGAACCAGTGGGAGTACCTGAAGCACCTCACCTACCAGGGCGCAAAAGAACGGTACTCAGAGATTTCGGAAGACATCCGCGAACGCATCGATTTCGAGCTGTTCACGATCCGGACCATGGGTTTTGCCGGGTACTTTCTTATTGTCAGTGACTTTATCAGGGCAGGCCGCGACCTCGGCGTCTTTGTCGGCCCGGGCCGCGGATCGGCAGCGGGAAGCGTTGTCGCCTACTGCATTGGAATCACGAATATTGACCCCGTCAAATACAACCTGCTCTTCGAGCGCTTCCTGAACCCCGACCGGAAATCAATGCCGGATATTGATACCGACTTTGATGATGAAGGCCGCCAGAAGGTTATTGATTACGTAGTGCAGAAATACGGGCGGAACCAGGTAGCGCAGATCGTGACCTATGGAACGATGGCGGCCAAGATGAGCATCAAGGATGTGGCCCGTGTGATGGATCTTCCCCTCTCAGATTCCAACGCGCTGGCCAAATTGGTACCGGAGCGGCCGGGAACAAAGCTGTACCGCGTACTGCACGCGCCCCTGAATGCAAAGGAGGGCGAAAAGCCGCTGGATGAAGAGTACAGCAGCGATGACATTGAGAACATTCGCCGGCTGCGCGAAGTCTACAACAGCGCATCCGTGCAGGCCGATGTGCTTCATGAAGCAGAGCGCCTTGAAGGGTCGGTTCGGAATACCGGTATCCACGCGGCAGGCATCATCATCGCGCCCAAAGACCTGACGGAGCTGATCCCCATTTTCACATCAAAAGACAGTGAACTATACATCACGCAGATAGAAGGAAGCATCATCGAGGATTCCGGCGTGATCAAAATGGACTTCCTGGGCCTGAAGACCCTGTCCATTATCCGCGATGCGCTGATCATGATCCGCGAGAACCACGGCCGCGAGATAGACATTGACACCATACCGCTGGATGACCAGCATACCTATGAGCTGTACCAGCGTGGGGACACCATTGCCACGTTCCAGTTCGAGAGTCCCGGCATGCAGAAGTACCTGAAAGAGCTGAAGCCCGACCAGTTTGCAGACCTCATCGCCATGAACGCGCTGTACCGCCCCGGACCCATGGCGTATATTCCGCAGTACGTCGACCGGAAGCATGGCCGCGAGGCCGTACAGTACGACCTGGCCGAAATGGAAGAATACCTGAAGGAAACCTATGGTATTACGGTGTACCAGGAACAGGTGATGCTGCTGGCGCAGAAGCTCGCCAATTTTTCGAAGGGTGATGCCGACGTGCTCAGGAAGGCCATGGGAAAAAAGGACCGCAAGACGCTCGACAAGATGAAGAGCCGGTTCATCGACGGCGCTACCGGTAACGGTCACCCGAAGGATAAGCTGGAAAAGATATGGACCGACTGGGAAGCGTTCGCCCAGTATGCCTTCAACAAGTCACACTCGACCTGCTACGCTTTTGTAGCATACCAGACTGCCTACCTGAAAGCGCATTACCCTGCCGAATACATGTCGGCAGTGCTGAATCATGCCAACGCCATTGAAAAGCTCACTTTCTTCATGGAGGAATGCAAGCGCATGGGCATCAGGGTACTGGGACCGGACATCAACGAATCCCAGAAAGGATTTGCCGTTAATGAAAAAGGAGAGATCCGCTTCGGGCTGGGAGGCCTGAAGGGCGTGGGCGACGCGGCGATCGAGAACATTATACTCGAACGCAAAAAGGATGGTGCTTTTAAGGATCCATTCGATTTCATCAAGCGCATCAACCAGCGGGCCGTTAACAAGCGTACG
>DASUVB010000547.1:0-3359 GCA_036373835.1 Flavisolibacter sp.
CGCGCCGGTTCTGGAACAGGATCACCTGCCGGTGCCGTTCCACGGTTTCCCTGATGTTATCAAGGAGCACCGGCGACAGCATGACCTTCTCTCCTTTTTTGCGCGGCAGCTGGCGCGTGTCAATCATCTCGATTGTCGGCAAATGCACTTCACCAAACCGTTCGCTCAATTCCACAAGTCCATACTTTCCCGACATGGCATTGTGATAGGTTTCCAATGCCGGCGTGGCACTTCCCAGCAGCACTTTTGCATGCAGCAGGGAGGCCATATATACCGCGGTGTCCCGGGCATGATACCGTGGTGCAGGGTCCTGTTGCTTGTATGACGTGTCGTGCTCTTCATCACAGATCACGAGACCAAGGTCGAAATACGGAAGGAACAGCGAGGAACGGGCGCCGAGTACAATTTTCAATTCGCCGGATTTTACCTTGTTCCAGATCTCCACGCGTTCGTTCTGGCTGAATTTCGAGTGATAGATCCCGATATATCCTCCAAAATGTTTCTGCAACCGGCGAATGATCTGCGACGTCAGCGCGATCTCGGGAAGCATGTACAGCACCTGTTTCCCAATCCGCACCTGTTCTTCGATCAGCCTGATGTACAGGTGGGTCTTGCCGCTGGATGTGATGCCGTGCAGCAGGCAGACCTGTTTTTCCGTGAATACCTGCAACAACTTATCGTATGCCTGTTGCTGCGCGGGTGTCAGCACGAAGTCGACATGGATATCTTTCGGCGCAAAATGAATACGGTCCACGCGTCTCTTCTCCAGTCGAAGAATTCCTTTATCTGCGAGCGCTTTGAGTTGTGCATCGGAAGCGCCGGATTTTTTCAGCAGCTCCGGCTTTGTTACTTCTCCCTCGGTCCTCATCAGGTGCAGGTAGCTCAGTAACAGTTCCATTTGCTTTGGCGCGCGTCCCCAGTTGTTCAGCAGTTCCGACAGCCTGTCTTCGTGATCGTATTCATGTTGAAGCAGGACGAATGTTTCCTTTTTAGGCTGGAAAGTTTCTTTCAGGGATTCCCACACGAAGCAGACTTTCTTCCCTATAAGCCGGTTCACGATCGGGTACACATGTGTCACGTCTAAGAGCTTCTGCACTTCCGCCAGGCGGAGTTCATGCTTGATCAGCAATGCCTCGGCAACCAGGTATTCCTCGTTATCAAGGTCCGAGAAATCTTCGCCATATTCTTCGTTATAGATCAGGATCGTTTCGCTGGACAGCTTGAAATGGGATGGCAATGCGGCCGACATCACCTCTCCTTCTGTACACATGTAATAGGAAGCCATCCATTCCCACATTTCAAGCTGGTACGGCTGGATGACGGGTTCGGGGTCCAGCAGATTCATGATCGGCTTTGGCGTGAAGGATTCCGGCTTATAATCATGTACCCGCCTGACAATACCAGCGTATTTCTTATGCTGCCCAAGGTTCACCTCCACCCTGCAGCCCGGAACCACCTGCTCCTGCATGGCCTCAGGTATTTCCCACGTATAATTTTTCGGAAGGGCAAGGGGTATGATGACCTCGGCAAACATTCGTAAAGATAAGGAGGAGGGAATACGGAGGTGGGAGACCGGAGCCTGGAGCCGGGAAACGATAGCCAGGAACCGCTCTCGCTCTGTTTCTGTTTCCTGCTTGTTGCTAGTTGCTAGTTGCTGGAGACGGGAGCGCGGATCCGGGAGACTGGAGCCGCTTTCGCACTGTTTCTGTTTCTCTTTCTGTTGTTTCATTCAACACTCAACATTTCACTGCCCACATTTAAAATCTAAAATTTAGAATTTAACATTTAAAATTGCCTCAACACTCAACACTGACAAGTAACCGTTACCCAATCCAGCTTACCCGGTACTTTATCAATTCCTTCTCCATGATATCGTGGACTTTTTGCTTCAGTTGCGCGATGTCGTGAATGGTGTAGCTGTCGACGGGTATGGCGGGAAGAAAGACGGCGCGGCTCCTCCCGGGGTTCAGGGTGAATATGGACCGGTAATGCATGCGGTCGTAAGCGTCCAGGATGAGCACCGGCTTTACAGGTGTGCCCGTTTCTATGGCTACGCGGAAAGCCCCGTCATAGAAATGCTTTAATGGCTTGTGCGTTAGATTGAAGGTGCCTTCGGGAAATACCAGGATGGAAATGCCCTTTCGTAAGATGGATTTAAGGAGCTCCACGCTCCGCGCCCGGTTCTGCGGGCTGCTGCGGTCCACCGTGACGATGGCGTTCTTATAGATAAAGCCGAAGAAAGGAACTTTTGTCATTTCCACCTTCCCCAATGCCCGGACCGGGTGCGTAAAAACAGAAGGGATCAGCGCAGCATCAAGGTATGAAATGTGGTTGGCGACATAAATGTACGCCTGGTCATCTTCACGAGGCCTGATGTGAATGTTGCGGTGCCGTATAAACACCAGCGAGAGCCACACTTTCGACCATGCCACACAGCCATAGTAGACCAGGTTTCCGCCCCGGATGCGTCCAAACGGAAGGACCATCAAAGTCCAGAGAAACACAAGGAGCATCAGTATAAAAAAAATGAGGAATGCATACGCAACATAGAGCAGCCGAAGCGGCAGCAGCAAAAATGCCATTCCTTTACTTTTTTTCATCTCCCGGGCATTGACAGTCAAAATCCTTTTCGAGGTTGTAGCAGGTTACCACGCGTGTTTCATCGGGACATTGGGCAAAGATCACGCGGATATTATCGCCGTCGCTGGTGCGGCCCTGTACAGCGAATGTGGGACATGGCCGGTCCATGCGGTTGGAGCGGTTGAAATTGATGACCCCCTTCTTCATGATCTCGCGGATCTCTTCGCGGCTGATCTGCCGGCAATCCATCCGGCACAGCGCATGGCGGGTATAGGCCAGTTCCGGCGGCGTGCGATCGAAAGCTTCCCTGCGCTGCGGCTCCTGCCAGCGCCGGATGACGAAAACCAGCAACAGCAGCAGGATCACAACCAGGGAGAAGGTGGCATTGCGTGATCTCATCCGGTGCAAGTATACTATAAACGCGGCAGTTGCGTGGGTGCAGGCCATGCGCTCTCTTAACAAATCCCTAATACGCCACTGCCGGCACCGGCATCCACCGGCTTTGCCTACCTTTGCGGACCATGCAAAATCAGCGTACGGTCGCCTTTCATACCCTGGGTTGCAAGCTCAATTTCTCGGAAACTTCCACGCTCGCAAGGACACTTGAAGCCGAAGGTTTCCGGAAGAAAGAGTTTGACGAACAGGCCGACGTGTACGTGATCAATACCTGCTCGGTTACCGAAAATGCCGACAGGGAATGCCGCCAGCTGGTGCGCCGGATCCAGCGTAAAGCGCCGGAAAGCTTCGTGGTGATCACCGGCTGCTACGCCCAGCTCAAG
>DASUVB010000548.1:0-5815 GCA_036373835.1 Flavisolibacter sp.
AGAACTGCGCGGAGGTCGTGCTGGTGATGGTGTATGGATTGCCAGCTGCATTCGCAGCATCGCCACCAATATAATTGCCCGTGATGATGAATCCGCTCGCCTGTGGAGCCAGACTCCCGGTATTCGGTGTCACCCAGATACCGCGGTTGGCAACGGCTGCAGATGTTACCGACCGCGAGGCTGTCTGGTAGAAACTGTTATTGCTGATGGTCCAGGTGGAATTACCTGCGTCCACCTTGATACCAGATGAAGCGAGCGACGCACTGAAATAATCGTAGATCCAGTTATTGGTGATGATGTTATTGTCGTTATAAGTCACTGCGGATGTGGTTGTGCCTGACGCGCTGATACCGATGGCCGGCGTTCCGCCCGTTGTTGCGTGGATCCTGCTGAACGATATGGTGTTGTTGTCATTACCCTGCAGCGAAGTTGTATTGGCTGTAGAGAAATAAATAACACCGCTTACTGAAGATGACGTTGCAGAAGTGTTTTGTCCCTGTACATCCGTATAGGTGACAGTATTGTTTGATGCATCATTGATGAACCGAATGGCGGCGCCGGCTGTGGCGGTGTTGATCACAGAAAGTTGAATGGCTGTTCCTGTTCCACCGGGTCTTCCGTCAATCGTCACATATTTTGCCCCGTTGAAATCAATCGTAGCCGGTGTAGCTGCGCTCGTGATCTGGAGGTTCGTCGCACCTGCGGCAGGCCGGATCGTAAGCGTGTTGGTAGCGGTGATGCAATTATTAAAAGGGAACGTGATCGGGAAGGTCTCAGCGGCGCTGGTGTATGCTGCCTGGAGCTCCAGGATCACCGGTCCGGTGATACCGCCGCTAATCGCGGTAATCGCAGCCGTCAACGTTGGGTAGGTTCCCGTAGGACCTACCGAATATGTACCACCTGCCAGCCCGGTACAACCCGGGGTGGTTTGCGTGCCCATCAGGGGCGTTGTCACATTGTATTGCGGTCCTGCACAGGCGGACGTTGTGCTGAAGGCATATACATAAAAATCGTAGCCGGTGCCTGCTGACAGGAACGCGGATGTGAATGTTGTCCCCGGGCCTGCAGACACAACCGTGCCCGTGCCTAATGCACTTCCGGCAAGATAGGTCGTGCCGTTAACGGGTGCCACTGGAGTTGCACCAGTAGGATAACGCACCACGAGGTATCCTGAAGGTGACCCGGTAGCCGCTGTAAAGGAACCGTCGATCTGTGAACTGGACGTTGCGGTCAATACCAGGGCTGTCGGCTGGGCTGTTGGCGCTGTAGGCGTGCTTGAAACGAGCGAAATCTCGTCGATGGAAGCAGGCGGCTGTGTACCAACAGAACCATCATTCGACCACATGAAAACCAGGCGGCGGGTCGTGCCGGCATAAGATGCCGGAAGACAGATCGTTGCTGTCTGGTAGGTACCCTGCAGGTTATAAGGTTGAACCCCGTGCAGCTCAGCACCCGGGTACGTGGTAGGAACATTATTCCAGGATGCGCTTCCTGCGCTTGGCAGGTTCACCACAGGTGTCACGCTGGTTGGGGCTGACCATACTGCAATCCAGTCCCAGGTGGATTCGCCCTGTGCTTTCCATTTAAAGCTGAGAACTATGTCGTTCAGGCCGGCGGGAAAAGTGACATCCCGGTAAAAATAGACGACCGACGAAGATGTAATATTATAGGTATATACAGCACCGGCAGGATCCTGTGAAATATAAGCAGAGTTTGTACCGGCAGAAGGTACGACGAGGGGTCCTACAAACCATTGATTAGTAGCGCCATTTACCACGGTCCATCCATTGGCTGCAAAGGTGTTCCCGGCCTCGAAGCCGCCCGCACCGGCCGGATCGATAATCGTTGTTTGAGCAGAAACCGTAAAGACAAAAATGAGAGGAAGAAAGGAAAGGTAGAGCTTTCTCATAGTCAGTTTAATTAAGCAATTTTACTTAGGGCCTGTAATTTAGGGTGAAAAACCAAACCGTTAAAATTTTTAAAAAGCGTAGTGAGGTTCATGTGGATTACTCCTGTAACCGCCCATTATACAGGCGTTGAATACCCAGGGAATTTGAATCCTGCAGCTCCGGTGGCAGTAAATGTTGCGGCCAGTTTTGATAGCAAACCGGCCGTGCAAACCTCCGGATACCATCCGGGCCAACAGCAGTAAAGCGGCTGTCGGTGGTTGCCGGGTACGGACCACCATGGTGCATCGCCCAGGTAACCTGTACGCCGGTGGGCACCCCGTTCAGGATGAAACGGCCGCAACGATCTCGCAGTACTTCCAGAAGCGGCCCGGACTCCCTTACTTCCGTTTCGGTAGCAATAAGTGTACAGGTCAACTGACCCTCAAGCGTTTTCGCCACCCGCAGCATATCTTCCTGCCCGTTGCAGGTGACGATCAGTGAGTACGGGCCAAAGACTTCCCTGTGCAGGTTAGGATTTTCCAGGAAAATATCTGAAGACACTTCCGCCAGGGTTGGAAGGCTTTCCAGAGGACCACCCGGGGTCAGGCTGCAAGCAGCCAGGGAAACACCGGGAACGGCAAGTGCCTCGCTTCTTTTTTTATGGAATGCGGTGGCGATACCCGGGTGCAGCATTTTTTCAGGGGCGGTCTTTTCTATCGCGGCTGATAAACGTCGTTTGAATTGGTCGAAGCCCTTCCCTGTGATAGCGACCAGAAGACCCGGGTTCGTACAGAATTGCCCAGCGCTTTGAGTGATCGATTTCGCGTACATGGAAGCCACACCGGCAACATCTTCTTCCAGCCTGCCGCTCAACAGAAAAACGGGATTGACACTGCCCATCTCGGCAAACACGGGTATCGGAACAGGGCGCCGCGCGGCAAGATCAAATAAAGCCCTTCCCCCTTCCGCCGAACCCGTAAACCCGACGGCGCTGGTAAGCGGGTGCATCACCAGCGCCTGCCCGGTCTCAACGGAAGCACCGTACAGGTGGATGACGACATCGCGGCTGATATGGATCTCATCGGCGGCACGGTGCATGGCAGCCGCAACCTTTTCAGAAGTTTCCGGATGTGCCGGGTGCGCCTTGATCACCACCGAACACCCCGCAGCAAGGGCACATGCGGTGTCACCTCCCGCCGTAGAATATGCAAACGGGAAATTGGATGCTCCGAACACGACCACCGGTCCCAACGGCACGGCCATTTTCCGGAGATCATACGCACTACCACCCGCCTGCCTCTGTTCTACCTTCTTCCGGCCCCCGTCTCCCGGCTCCCGGCTCTGGTCTCGCCGCTCCTGGCTCAGGACTCCCGGCTCCTGGCTCTGGTCTCCCGGCTCAGGACTGACATCTATCCGCACGTCCATCCATGCTCCCTGTTCACATGCATCCGCATAAGATGACAGTTGGAACAGCGTGCGGGTGAACTCTATATTCAGCCGCGGAACATCGAGGTTGGTCTCACGATGAGCCGTTGCCAGCAGGTCTTCCCGCACCTGTTGCAACTGGTGCGCGATCGCCCGCATGAAAGCAGCGCGCCCGGAAAGGGGTTGTTTTCTGTATTCATTGAAAGCCCGTTGCGATCGTTGAAGAGCATCATCTACTTGTTCCTTTGTGGCGTCAGGGTAAATCATAATTAAAGGTATGCATGACATCCGGAGCTTGACCCGGGATTTGCGGTTTGGAGGTGTGTGTTCCGGAGGAACGCCTGGTGGAATCTTTGGTCACACCACCAAATGTCCCTCCGGGACATGCTTCCAGCATTAAAACGATTCCTTCTACCCATGAAATGTCCCTCCGGGACATCCATGGATTTAGCCGACGCACCATAGAATGCATTGTTACCGAAAATACTTGCCCGGGAATTAGTGCGTTCCGGAGGAACGCCTGGTTGTTAGAAGGGCAATTCGCCGGGAGCAGGTTGCGTTCCGGAGGAACGCCTGGTTGTTGGAACCACGATGCAACGGGAGCGCGTCCGTTCCGGAGGAACGCATTGCGGAGTATCATTCAGGAGGCGAAAAAATTTGTTTTTTCCCAACTTCCAGGTCACACTGTTCCAACAACTGTTTGTATTCATCTAAAAACGAATGCTTTCGATGATGCTGCTCCTGGTTTTGGATATAGTGCACTACAGTTTCCACTGCACTGTATGAATGAGAAAAAGCGCCATAGCCCTGCTGCCATAAAAAATCGGGAAGGAATTGATCCCTGATCCATTTCGAGCTTTCGGACTTCACGTTCTGTATCAACCGCGCAATGGCCTGATGGTTGCGAAAGCCTATCAGCATGTGTATATGATCAGGCATGCTGTTAATCTGCAACATCTTATGTTGATTGTTCCGGACAATCCCGGTAATATATTGATGCAGCCGGTGCTTCCAGGAAGCTTCAATCAATGCCTGCCGGTACTTCACTGCAAAGACGAAATGAATATGAACTTGTGAAAAGGTGTCTGCCATAAGCATTTAAATTAGCATCCCGTAACCGCCGGGCAATGAGAGAAACACCGACAGTCGGGAAGAAATTCCCATGGCCACCTCCCGTGATGCAGTGACATTGCGTCTTATCAGACCTCCTTGTGCCGAAAACGTACAACTGAATTCTCACAAACAGGACAAAATGCAAGTTTAATTGAAGTTGAATCTAAACGCCAGCCAACAGTGCAGTGCCACAGTTCGCGGTTACTTTAAACGTCAAACTTCAAACCATTACAATATATCTTTCAAAACCTTCCACACATTATCTGCAAGGATCCTGTGCCCTTCGGGTGTCGGGTGGATGCCATCGGGAAGGTTCAGTTCCGGCTCTCCACCTACACCCTCCAGTAAAAAAGGGATCAGCAGCATATCGTTCTGTTCCGCAAGCTCGCGGTAAAGCGTCCTGAATTCCGTGATGTATTCCTGTCCCATGTTGGGAGGAATCTCCATCCCGGCCATAACAAGCTTCGCCGACGGGTATTTCGCCTTCACCTTATCGATAATCGCCTGCAGGTTGGAACGCGTGGCCGACAGGGGGATGCCGCGCAGGCCGTCATTGGCACCAAGTTCCAGCACGAAGATGTCCACCGGCTGCCTCAGGATCCAGTCAACGCGGCTGTTCCCGCCGGCTGATGTTTCACCGCTTACCCCTGCATTTACGGTTGTATATGGCAGTTGCAGCGAATCAAGCCTGCGCTGGATCACAGCGGGAAATGCCTGGGAAGGATCGTCCAGGCCATAGCCTGCCGTGAGGCTGTTGCCGAAAAAGATGATCGTCTTTTTTTTCATGGCAGTTGCGGTATCCGCACCGGGTGGCTGTTGCTGTTCTGCTTCACGCCGGTTTTGTTCCGTGCAATAACAGAGCATAAATCCCAGAATAAGCGGGAGGAGTTTCAGACGCGGTCGGTGCATGTTTAAACAATTTTTACCATCACGTGTTACTGGAGACCTGTTGTTTCGCCTATTTTTAAAGCGGGATCAGAACACCAGCACAAATTAATACACAAATGCAAACCATACTCAGGGTAGCAAACGTCAGCAAAACCTATGAAAGCGCCGGCAAAACACTGACCGTTCTCGAAGACATCCACTTCGACGTGCCTGCGGGATCCACTTTGTCGATCATCGGGCCGTCGGGAAGCGGCAAGACAACGCTGCTTGGCCTGTGTGCCGGCCTTGACCGTGCAACCACGGGGTCCGTAGAATTGCATGGCATCGTCCTGGATGAACTGAATGAGGACCAGCGCGCGCTGATCCGCAACAGGCACGTGGGATTTATTTTCCAGAATTTCCAGCTGCTTCCCACCCTTACTGCCCTCGAGAATGTGATGGTGCCCTTAGAGCTCCGGCGTGAAAGAAACATCCGCGCGCGGGCTATGGAACTGCTCGAC
>DASUVB010000549.1:0-3281 GCA_036373835.1 Flavisolibacter sp.
TGTTGATGTTGGTATAGCCCGAAGGCCGCAGCAGCAGCGAATTGATGTACTCCTCGCGCTGTGCATAATCGGTGCGGCTGCCCCACCCGTAGCTGACCGAAACACTGGGGCGCACCCAGAAGTCGCGGTAGGTGAAATAGGCATACAGCTCGTTCTTCAGCGGCGACGTGTAAAAGGGCAGCGAGTCCTTGGTAAGGTAGCGTGAATAAGAGATCCCCGTAAGGAATTTCCGGTTCGCGAGATAATCGTACGACCCCGTGAAATACATCTGGAACGGGTTGATGTTCTTGCCATCATTCACCACAAGGGCGGTAACGCCAATTCCGAAACCGGTCCGTGAATAGAAAGCTACCGTCGGGATGTACAGCAATTTGCGTGATGCCTCCAGCACGTACGTGGACTTTGACTCATAATTGAAATAGCTGCTCACGACACCAATGTTGAACATGGTGAGATCGCGCGGAGCGGTAATCGAATCAAGGAAATGCTCCAGCTCATCAAACAGTTCGTCATAGTCAACGTACGATGTGTCCGTGACGTTCACGATCGCCAGGCTGTCTTTGCCGGATTGTGCCACCGCTGCCCGGGTACACAGCAGCATGAGAAATATGATCAATGCAGTTCTTCCTGGCATCGGGGCTGGTTTTGTTGATCCGGTCCGACCGGGCACCATGGCATAGACATCAACATCGGTGTAAAGTTTAATCTTTGTTAACGTATCCCGAAACTATTTATTGAATCAGGCCAGCTCGATCAGGGTGATCTCGGGCAGGATGCCTACGCGCCCGGGGTAGCCGATGAAGCCGAAGCCGCGGTTCACATACAGCTTCTGGCTTCCTTCTTCGTACAGGCCGGCCCATTGGTTATAAACGTACTGCACGGGACTCCAGCGGAAGCCCGGTATCTCAACACCGAACTGCATGCCGTGCGTATGGCCGGAAAGTGTCAGGTTGATATCTGTGAATTCCTTGCGGATCTCGGCGTCCCAGTGCGTGGGATCATGGCTCATCAGGATCTTGAACGGCGCCCTTTCAGCACCGGAATACGCTTTTTTCAGGTCGCCATACTGCGGGAAGCGTTTCAGGGCGCTCCAGTTCTGGATCCCGATCAGCGCGATATGCTCTTCTTCTCTTTGCAGCAGCACATGCTCATCCATCATCAGCTTCCACCCCATGTCGGCATGGATCTTCTTCACGCGTTCCAGGTTTTCCTTTTTTGCCTGGACCGAGGGCCAGTTCACGTAATCCCCGTAATCATGGTTCCCCAGCACGGAATACACGCCCATGGGTGCGGACAGCTTACTGAAAATACCAACGTAATCATGCATCTCCTCCGACTTGTTGTTGACCAGGTCACCGGTGAATAACACAAGATCCGGGTTGAGGGACATGATCCGCTCCACCCCCCGCTGCACCGCCATCCGGTCGGTGAAGCTGCCGCTGTGGATGTCGGAGATCTGCACGATCCTGAGCCCCCGGAATGATGCCGGGAGGTTGTCGAAGGCCATCTTCACGCGCTTCACCCGGTAATTATATTTATTGGAAAAACCGAACATCAGCGACGTGAACACGCCGCCCCCTACGGCCAGTCCCAGCCAGCTGAGAAACACGGAACGGCTGATCGGCCCCCCGGCCTGGATCTGCTCACCCTCGGTGTTCGAGAAGAACAGCTTTGCCGCGATCCATTGCACGCCCCTGCGCAGGTCATCCACAAGAAAAAATATCGAAGCGATCAGCTTCGTAAGGAACAGGCCTATGATCACCGCGAAAACGGTGCTGCGCACACCCTTGGAATAATTGTGCAGGTTGAGGTAAGGCAGCAGGAACAGCACCAGGATGGCCAGGATGGAGATCACCCAGTATGACAGGAACACGATCGACCTGGTTTTCGGCCCGGCCGACTGCGAAACGACCCGCACGATCTGGAACACGTAAAAGTCCAGCACCAGCATCAAGCCGCCAAAAATCAGCCACCCCGGGGAATTGCGCATAGTTTTTCGGTGCAAATAAAGAAAGTAATCCCGAACAGGAAGGTTAATGTTCGCCCCGGATATTGGCCCCTTACCCGTAAATTTGCCCTCGCTGAATTGATTTTCAATGAAATTTACCTATTACGGTCAATCGTGCTTTGCCGTTGAGGCAAACGGCAAAAGGTTGTTGTTCGACCCGTTCATTACTTCAAATGAACTGGCCGGGCATATTGAGGTCAATGATGTAAAGGCCGATTATATCCTGGTGTCGCATGGCCACAGCGACCATATCGAGGATTGCGTGGCGATCGCCCGGAACAACAGCGCTACCGTAATTGGCTCTTTTGAAGTGGTCAACTGGCTGAACGGCCAGGGTGTGGAGAAATTCCATCCGATGAACGTGGGTGGCAAATGGACCTTCGATTTCGGAACGGTGCGCTGCACATCGGCCATTCATTCATCAGCGATGCCGGACGGCAGCTACGGCGGGAACCCGATGGGCTTTATTGTTAACGCGGATAAAACCTTTTATTATTGCGGCGATACATCGCTGACGATGGATATGCAGCTGATCCCCGGGTGGGCCAGTCTTGATTTTGCGGTGCTGCCTGTAGGTGACAATTTTACCATGGGCTATGAAGATGCCATTAAGGCGTCGGAATTGATCAGGTGTAAGAAAATAGTAGCAGTACATTACGATACTTTCGGGCTCATCAAAGTAGACCGGGAAGAAATGAACAAAGCATTCACGGATGCAGGGCTTGAACTGCTCATGCCGGGAATTGGTGAAACGATTGAACTATAAATTTTTGCAGATAGATGGCCAGAATCATTGGCGTTGCCAATCAAAAAGGCGGTGTAGGAAAAACAACAACGGCGATCAACCTGGCCGCATCCTTTGCCGTGCTCGAATTCAGGACGCTGCTGGTTGATGCGGACCCGCAGGCGAACAGCACCACCGGTGTCGGCTTCGACCTGCAGAACATCACGCAGAGCCTCTACGACTGCATGGTCAACAACGCGCACGCGCGCGACGTGATCCTGAAAACCGACATTCCCAACCTGGACCTCATCCCATCACATATTGACCTGGTAGGCGCCGAGATCGAGATGATCAATTACCCCAACCGGGAAATGGTGCTCAAGCAGATGCTGGAAGACCTGCGCGGGGATTACGATTTTATCATCGTCGACTGCTCCCCTTCCCTTGGTCTCATCACCGTGAATGCCCTCACTGCCGCTGACTCAGTGATCGTGCCGGTGCAGTGTGAATTCTTCGCGCTGGAGGGACTCGGCAAGCTCCTGAACACTA
>DASUVB010000550.1:0-6220 GCA_036373835.1 Flavisolibacter sp.
GACCGCGAGGAAACGATAGGCGGATACTATGAAGCGCTGGTGGATGCGACCGTTGACCACTGGGAGAAAGAATACCGATGCCTGAAAAAGGATGGTGGATACGCTACTGTCATTGACAAGGCGAGCATTCTGCGCGACGATGCAGGCAATGCGATACGCGTTATCGGGGCTATCAAAGATGTTACAGGCCAGAAACGCGCAGAGGAGGAATTACGTAAAAGCAATGAACGCTTCATACTGGCGAGCCGCGCTGCCTCGGATGCCATATTTGACTGGGACCTGGCTGCAGGGAAGATCCAGTGGGGCGAAGGAATTGAAGGACTTTTCGGCCACCCTTCCGCACAGGTGCAGCCGCAGCGATTTGAATCACTGGTCCACCCCGACGAGCGCGCCCGTGTCAAGCAGGGCCTGGACGATGCACTGGCACACAGGCGCAAAAAATTATG
This sequence comes from Flavisolibacter sp., assembly GCA_036373835.1. GTDB lineage: Bacteria > Bacteroidota > Bacteroidia > Chitinophagales > Chitinophagaceae > Flavisolibacter. Next base: position 447 of record DASUVB010000550.1, read on the forward strand.
GAAAGACGAATGCCGTTTCGCCGCAGCTGACGGTTCATACCGCCATGTGCTGCTGCGCGGCTTTATCCAGCGCTACGCAGATGGCACACCGCTCCGCATCATCGGATCGATGCAGGACATCAGCGATCGCAAGTACAACGAAATACTGCTATCGCTGGAACGGACCGTGTTCGAGATGTCAGCCAATCCCGGGACTCAACTCTCAAAGATCATTGACAAGCTGTTGCAGGGCATGGAGCAATTGCTGCCGGGTGCCATTGCCGCAGTGATGGAACTGAAGTCAGATGACAGCATTCAATTCATTGGCCGGTCGCGACTGCCGCAGGAAATGCAGGACAAACTGTGCATAAAGCTCAATGCCGCAGATGACCATACACTCAGCACCTGCTGCTTCGGGAAGCAGGCGGTATTTACAAATGACATCGCTTCCGTAGCGGCAAATGATCCATTCCGGCGCATCCTCGAACCTTTTGGCTTCCGGGCCTGCTGGTCCCTGCCGGTGATCTACAGCTCCGGGAGGGTAATGGGCGTGCTGGCTGTTTTCTTTACGGAAGCAAGAGACGCGACAGAGGACGATACTGCAACAGCGGAACGCATCCGTGACCTGCTGCGGATCATCGTGGAAAACCGCTGGTCGCTGCGGGAGATCCGCACGGCGAATGAACGCTTCGATATCGCCATGCAGGCCACACATGACCTGATCTGGGACTGGGACCTGACGACAAATGAAATTTACCGCGACAGCGTCGGCCTGCTGAAAGTATACGGTATCGCGCGCAGGGAATCAGTGAACACGCTGGCAAAATGGCTGAGCCGCGTGCATCCCGAGGACCAGGATCACGTGGCTGCGGTCGTAAACGATATCCTGCAGGCGACCATTGAAAAGACCTTTGAAGTGGAATACCGCTTCCAGCGTGACGACGGAAGCTATGCCAATGTGTACGACCGTGGCATCATCCTGCGGAATGCAGAAGGAAAGCCGATACGCATGATCGGTGCGGCACAGGACATTACAGAGCGCAAACGCCTGGAGCAGGAAGTGCTGCACAATGAACTGGCGCGCAAAAAAGCGATCAGCCAGGCCACCATCGACACGCAGGAACGCGAACGCAGTGAAATCGGCAAGGAACTGCACGACAACGTGAACCAGGTGCTGACCACAACGAAGCTTTACCTTGACCTGGCGCTCAGCACACCGGGAATGCGCGATGAGCTGCTTAAAAAATCGTCCACCAACATCATCGGTGTGATCAACGAGATCCGCCAGCTATCGCGATCACTGATGGATCCAAGCATTGGCGACCTGGGACTTATCGACTCAATTCATGATCTCATCGAAAATATTAACCTCACCGGGAAGCTCCGGGTCAGGATCAGGGCAGACAAAAAGGCGGAGGTAAATCTTGATAAGAATCAAAAACTCACCATTTTCAGGATCATCCAGGAGGCATTAAACAATGCCATGCGCCATGCTGACGCAAAAACGGTTACCCTAACCCTTGCAGTGCAGCATGATACGCTGTTCCTCGAGATCGAGGACGATGGTAAAGGATTCGATGTGAAGTCGGTGAGAAAGGGCGCAGGTTTGAAAAATATAGAAAACAGGGTATATTTGATCAATGGAAATTATTCCATTGAAAGTTCAATTAATCACGGTAGCCTTATAAAAATCAACTTTCCTTTACCCAAAACAAAGGACAAATCCAATTAACTATGGAAAAGATAACCATCCTGATTGCTGATGACCATACATTGGTCAGAGAGACCTGGAGCTTCATCCTTAACACCGATCCCCGGTTCAAAGTCATTGCAGAAAGCGGCAGCGGAGAAGACGCTGTTGAACTGGCCAAGCAGATGCGCCCGAACGTGGTGATTATGGACATCAACCTGCCGGGCATGAACGGCATCGAAGCCACCCAGTTGATCCGTAAGTTTTCTCCGGGGTCCAAGATCCTGGGCGTTTCACTGCATACACAGCCCACTTATGCGCGCAAGATGATCCAGAAAGGCGCGATGGGGTATGTGACCAAGAACTCCTCCCGCGAAGAAATGTTCAAGGCTATCCTGGAGATCCAGCACGGCCGGAAATACATCTGCGACGAGATCAAGAATATCCTGTCCGAGCAGGTGATCAGCGGCGAAGACCAGGCTACCGGCCTGAACTCCCTGTCGCAGCGCGAGATCGAGATCATCAACTTTATCAAGAAGGGACATTCCTCCAAGGAAATCGCCGACGCGCTGAACATCTCCGTAAAGACCGTGGAGGTGCACCGCTATAACATCCTGAAAAAATTAAACCTCAAGAACGCAGCGGCCCTGGTGAACTTCATCAACAACAGCCAGCTGGAGTTCGAAAACTGATCCCCGCATTTTCTGTTGAGTTGGTGTGCAGACCGTAAATTTGCACACCAATTTTATTTGGCATGAGTAGTATGCTTTCCAGGAATTTCGAGCCGCAGCAGGTAGAAGAGAAATGGTATGCCCACTGGATGGACCGCGGGTATTTCAGCAGCCGCCCCGACGCGCGACCGCCTTTCACGGTGGTGATCCCCCCACCCAATGTTACCGGTGTGCTCCATATGGGCCATACCCTGAATGAGACCGTGCAGGATGTGCTGGTGCGCAAGGCCCGCATGAGCGGCTTCAACGCCTGCTGGGTGCCGGGAAGCGACCACGCCTCCATTGCCACCGAGGCCAAAGTGGTTCAGATGCTCGAAAAGGAAAAGGGCATCACGAAGGAACAACTGACACGCGATGAATTCATGGGCCATGCCTTTGAATGGAAGGATAAATACGGCGGGATCATCTATCACCAGATCAAAAAGCTGGGCTGCAGCGTCGACTGGGACCGCGTAACATTTACGATGGACGAGCACTATTACGATGCTGTCATCCGTGTGTTCGTGGACCTCTATAACAAAGGCATGATCTACAGGGGTGCTCGAATGATCAACTGGGATCCACAGGCAAAAACCGCGCTCAGCGATGAAGAGGTGGAATACCGCGACATCCAGGGCCGGCTGTATTACGTAAAGTATCGCATCAGCAGCGAGGATGCTGAAGCAGATGAATATATCGTCATCGCCACGCAACGGCCCGAGACCATTATGGGTGATACGGCCGTCTGTGTCAATCCCAGTGATGAACGCTATGCGCACCTGCGTGGAAGGAAGGTTATCATTCCCCTGGTGAACCGTGAAGTTCCGCTCATCTTCGACGAATACGTGGATCCTGCTTTCGGTACCGGTGCGCTCAAGGTAACGCCGGCGCATGATATCAACGACTATAACCTCGGACTGAAACACCAACTCGCCATCGTGGATACTTTGAACGATGATGGCACGCTCAGCGAAGCCGCTGAAGTATTCGTTGGCCTTGACCGCTTCGAAGCGCGGAAAAAAGTAATCGACGCCCTGCGGGCATCAGGTCAGATCGTAAAAGAAGAAGACTACCAGACAAGGCTGGGTTTTTCACAGCGTACGAACGCGGTGGTAGAGCCGCGCATCTCCACGCAGTGGTTCGTGCGCATGCGCGAACTGGCAGACAAGGCACTGACCGCAGTCACCAGTGGCCGCATCAGGATCCATCCTGAAGAACGCTTCCTGGCAACATACAAATACTGGCTGGAAAATGTGAAGGACTGGTGCATCAGCAGGCAGCTGTGGTGGGGCCAGCGGATACCCGCATGGTACGATGAAAAGGGCAACCTGTATGTGGCGGAAACGGAGCAGGAAGCACGAAAAGCAGCAGTAATTGAAAACAATACACGACTGGTGCAGGATGAGGACGTGCTGGACACCTGGTTCTCCTCGTGGCTATGGCCCATTGAAGTGTTCCATGGCATCACGAATCCGGGTAACCAGGATATCAAATACTACTATCCTACTTCGGTCCTGGTCACCGGGCAGGATATCATCTTCTTCTGGGTGGCACGGATGATCATGGCGGGAGAAGAATACATGAATGAGAAGCCTTTTCATGATGTGTATTTCACCGGCATGGTGCGCGACCGCCAGGGACGCAAGATGAGCAAAAGCCTTGGCAACTCACCCGACCTGCTCGAACTGATCGACAAGTTCGGCGCTGATGCTGTAAGGTTCGGGATCCTGATTGCAGCGCCCGCGGGGAACGACCTGCTGTTCGATGAAAGCAGTTGCGAGCAGGGCCGCAATTTTAATAACAAGATCTGGAATGCACTGAAGCTGGTAAAAAGCTGGGAATCGAGGATCGGCGACAAGCCTGCATCCGACGATGCTGAAACGCACATGGCGATCGAATGGTTTCGCCACCGCCTGCGACGGGTTACCGCCGACGTGGAAGAAATGTACGTGCAATTCCGTCTCAGTGAAGCGCTGAAAACCATCTACTCACTGATCTGGGATGATTTCTGCAGCTGGTACCTGGAATGGGTGAAACCGGGATTTGAACAACCGGTGGATCCGTCCGTTTACAGGCATACCACGCAATTTTTCGGTGACCTGATGCAATTACTCCATCCGTTTATGCCCTTCGTTACAGAAGAGATTTATCACCGGCTGGGAGAACCAAAGGATGACCTCTGTGTCCGCCAGTTCGCACCGGCGCAGCCCGCGGATGCCGGCATACTGCAGCAGGGAGAGCTGCTGAAACAGGTCATCTCGGCCGTGCGTGACGGGCGTGCGCGGAACAACCTCCGCCCCAAAGATGCTGTATCGCTGCTCGTGCAAACGAAACAACCCGGGAAATATACCGGCATTGAAAAGATCCTGCGCAAGCAGCTGAATGCAGACGTCCTTGATTTCACCCATGAATCTGTTCCCGGCACCATTTCGGTTTTATGCGGAACCGACACTTTCTACATCCGTACGGAACAGCAGCTTGACACCGCAGCGCAACGTGAGCAAATACTAAAAGACCTGGAATACCACCGTGGCTTCCTTGCATCCGTAGAAAAAAAGCTGGGTAACGAACGCTTCGTACAGAATGCACGACCCGAGGTGGTGGAAGTGGAACGCAAAAAGAAAGCAGATGCCGAGCAGAAGATCAGGGCTCTGGAGGAGAGTTTGTCAGGACTTTCGTAGACGTGAGTCTTGAGACGGGAGCCCTGAGCCGGGAGACGGGAGCCCTGAGCCGGGAGACGCGAGATACGAGTTGCTTATTGCGAGTTACTGGTTGCTTGTTGCTGGCTTTGGCCGCCGGAGACCATAGCTTAGCGAAGGCGGGTTGCTTGTTGCTGGTTTTTGCTTTCTACTTCACCGTTGGGTCTCCGTCCGGGACTGGCATTCGGGATTGGATCCATTCCGGGACCCGACGGGTTAATGCGAGTACGTAGCCGGTAGACTGGAGCCGCTCTCGCTCTCGCTCTGTTTCTGTTTCTGTTACTTGCTCTGACGCGTTGCTGGCTTTGTCCGCCATAGCTTTGCCGCCTTCGTATAACTTCAGCGGCCGGAGAGCGAAGGCGGGTTGTTTGTTGCCTTTTGTCGTTACTCGTTGCCAGATTCACTCGACTTCCCGCATAATACGAACTTAGAAATTTTCAAATTTTCAAATTGCCACATTGTCACATTGTGTTAGTCCGGGATCAGGTCAAGCGGAAGGATGAATTCAAACAACGTCGATCCCTTCTTCTCGCCGTCAAAGCCGTCATCGAGCAAATAGCTGATGCGGAATCCGAAGGATACCGGCTGCTGGTTCCACCATTTTGTGTCGAAGAAGATCTCGCCGCCCGTGCTCCGAAGGTTACCAACGGGTTTATTTGTGACAGAATATACCCTGGCGTAATCGAAGAACGCGTT
>DASUVB010000551.1:0-2427 GCA_036373835.1 Flavisolibacter sp.
GTTTTACCGGGCTTGCGACCGGGCGAGATCGCGGAGGAGGGCAGTCAGCCGACTACCCAGGCAGGCAGCAGGAGAAACTACTTTATTTATATGACGGGTTCGTCGCGCATCTATCCGGCGGAAATGTGGATTCACGGCGAACCTTATTCGGTATTGGTTGAACCGGTGTCAACACCGGTTGAATACCGTTCTTCTCAAAGTGAAAATGTGCAGCCTATAGTTCTTGTTCCTGCCACTTCCGAAAAGGTCATCAGGCTCACACCTGCCCCGGCGATCGAAGCCAAGCTTACAGCAACAGGAAGAAAACTATCCACGGACAACGCGCTGGTCGTCGTATATAAAGCGAATGGAAAATTTCATTACCAGGTACTGGCGGAATTGAAACAGTTGCCCACCGCCGCCATGCAATGAGCAAAGAATAAGGCCAGTAAGAATACTGGCCTTGTTAAACCTAAACCGTCCGACTAAATATCTTGATGAGTAATTTTCTTACTAATTGATTTCCAACTACTATGCCAACAGGCTGAAACTGTGGATAACTTACCCGGAATTTTTGAGCGTCCTGATTTTGTAATTTCCCTGAAAAGCCAAGCATGGCGTTGCAACCCTGGCAGAAAGGTATCATTAGCCGTATAGAGGACGAAACCTATAACACGAGGCGTTTCTGGCTCACCATTCCTGATATTGCGTCGTTTGATTTTATCCCCGGCCAGTTCATAACGCTCGACCTTCCAATTGCAGAAAAGATCAACAAGCGGGTACGGAGCTATTCCATTGCCTCGTGGCCGGATGGCTCAAACGTGATCGAATTGTTGATTGTTTTACTCGAAAAAGGGGCCGGGTCCTCATATTTATTCAACGAGGTACAGGTGGGGTCGGAGCTCACCTTCCGCGGCCCCCAGGGCGTGTTTACCCTTCCCGATCCCATTGACACCGACCTGTATTTTATATGTACCGGTACCGGCATCGCGCCGTTCCGGAGTATGCTGAACCATATCAGGCTGCATGAGGTACCCCACCGCAATATTTACCTGATCTTCGGGACCCGCACGCGACAGGATCTTTTATACCATAAAGAAATGCGTGCGCTGGAGCAGGAGGTCGAAAAGTTCGAATACATCCCCACCCTGTCCCGGGAACAATGGGAAGGTTGCACCGGCTATGTTCATAAGATCTATGAAAGCCTGGTCCGGGAAAAAATGAACGGCTCCGTTGTGCCGCCACCTTCCCGTTTTTACCTCTGCGGCTGGAAGAACATGATCGATGAAGCCAAACAACGGATCATTGCCCTGGGCTACGACCGGAAGGCCATCCACCAGGAACTGTATGGATGATCCTGCATCCCGCCCTTCCGGCAACAGGGACTTCACCTGATAAAAATCATTTGGCGGGATGACTAAAAGCTGACCGTTTTTGCTATTTCCTCTTCATTTTTACTACCTTGTAAGGATTAAAAACCAATAACTTCTGAGTACTATGGGCCCGGCATCCATGATCGTCCTGATACTAGCAGCAGTAGCCTTTTCAGCCATCGCTATCCTAATTGCCAAGGTGGTGCTGAAGGCCACGAAAAATGCCCAGAAGTTTGAAGCCTATGAATGCGGTGTACCGACAAAAGGCAAGACCTGGGTTCAATTCAATGTCGGCTACTACCTGTTCGCACTGATCTTCCTGATTTTTGACGTGGAGCTCGTTTTCCTGTATCCATGGGCCGTGGTTGCAAAGAGCCTCGGATGGATCGCCCTGGTGGAGATCGTTGTGTTTTTCTTCATACTGTTCCTTGGCTTCCTGTACGCACATAAAAAAGGCGCCCTGAAATGGGTGTAACAACAAATGAGTACCTCAGCAGATATCACAACAAACGGAACAACAAACGGCAAGCCGGCCGCTTTCCCCGGAGAAGTGCACCAGACGCCCGGCGGCGGCATTCTCACCAGCAAGCTGGATGACGTGATCAACTGGGCCAGGAGCAACTCCCTGTGGCCGCTCGTTTTCGGCACCAGTTGCTGCGCCATTGAAATGATGTCTACGGCGTCGGCGAAATACGACTGGTCGCGCTTCGGCTTTGAAGTGGCCCGGGCGACACCAAGGCAGGCCGATGTGATCATCATCGCCGGGACCATCGTGAATAAAATGGCTCCCGTGCTCAAGCGACTTTACGACCAGATGGCCGATCCCAAATATGTGATTGCCATGGGCGCGTGCGCCACCAGCGGAGGTCCGTTCTTCTACAATACTTATTCTGTTGTAAAAGGAGCTGACCACGTGATCCCTGTAGATGTGTACATCGCAGGGTGTCCTCCGCGCCCGGAGGCGTTGCTGCACGCGCTGATCACGCTCCAGGAAAAAATAAAGGCAGGCGCCACCCGGGAGCAGATCAGGGAAAACCGGTAACCCTGTAATTAAAAATGACAAGCAACCAGATAT
>DASUVB010000552.1:0-4469 GCA_036373835.1 Flavisolibacter sp.
TGCTGGAGGAATTGCTGGTGAAGCTGGTGCGGATCAGGAAGGCAGTTCTCGCCTGATGTGTATTTACTACACATTTAAAGCAAAAGATTATTTTTGAGCAATAAACGGTTAAGCCGGGTTTACTGAAGCATGGAAAATATAGTCAGCCGTATCGGTGTTCTTACATCAGGTGGGGATTCTCCCGGAATGAATGCCGCGGTCAGGGCAGTTGTCAGGACAGGAATTTATTACGGTCTCGAAGTCTTCGGGATCATGCGGGGCTACCAGGGGCTTATTGAAAACGACATCCAGCCCATGAACAGCCGCTCCGTGGCGAACATCATCCAGCGTGGCGGCACCATTTTGAAGACCGCGCGATCCAAAGCTTTTTTAACGAAGGAAGGTCGAAAGCAGGCCTATGATGTGCTGCAGCAGCAGGGAATTAATGGCCTGGTGGTGATCGGGGGTGACGGCTCGTTCCGGGGCGCTGTGGATTTCAGCAGGGAGTACGACATACCGGTGATCGGGATCGCCGGCACCATTGACAAAGACATACACGGCACTGACTTTACCATTGGCTTTGATACGGCGGTCAACACCGCGGTGGAAGCGATCGATAAGATCCGCGACACTGCGGACGCGCACGACCGCCTTTTTATCGTTGAAGTAATGGGGCGTGAAGCCGGGTACATCGCATTGCACAGCGGCATTGCCACGGGAGCTGAAAATGTGCTGATCCCGGAACGCGAGATCAGCATCGAGGATGTGATCGCTTCGCTCCAGGAAAAAGAAAAGCGGCAGAAGCTGGTCAACATCGTCATCGTGGCCGAAGGATACGGTGGCGGCGCCAATGAAGTTTCCCGCATCATCAAGCAGCACATGCCCAATATCGAAACGCGGTTGTGCATCCTCGGGCATATCCAGCGCGGCGGCGCACCCACCTGTCTCGACCGGCTGATCGCCAGCCGGATGGGCTACCACGCCGTAGAGTGCCTGATCGAAGGAAGGCATAATGTTTTTGTCGGAATCCTTAATAACAAAATGAATTATGTACCCCTTGACCATGTTGGCAAGAAAAAGGGTACTATCAGTGAGGAATGGCTCAAGATCATCAAAATACTGGCATCATAACCACGCAGCACATGGCAAGAAACATAGCGAAGTACTACCACCGGAATATGGACAAGACGGCAGGGCTGGAACATACCTACCACCGTACCAAGATCGTTGCAACGGTGGGCCCCGCCTGCGATACCTATGACCAGCTGCTGGAACTGGTGAAGTGCGGGGTGAACGTTGTCAGGCTGAACTTCTCCCACGGAACGCACGAAGACAAAGCACGCATCATTGGTTATATCCGGGAAATGAACCAGACGCAGCCGTTCAACATATCCATCCTCGGCGACCTGCAGGGCCCCAAGCTGCGCGTTGGTGAGATGGAGAACGGGGGCATTGATGTGGCGCGTGGTGACGTACTAACCTTCACGAATGAAAAACTGGTGGGCACAAAGGATCGCATTTATGTGTCGTATCCCAATCTTCACCAGGATGTGAAGCCCGGCAACAAGATCCTGATCGATGACGGCAAGCTGGAAGTGCAGGTGCGTCAGATCATGAAGAATTCCGATGTGCAGGTGGAAGTGACGCTGGGTGGAAAGATATCATCGAAAAAAGGCATTAACCTTCCGGACACCCGGATATCGCTGCCTGCGCTCACACCAAAGGACCTTGAAGATCTCGACTTCATTATAGAACAGGAACTGGACTGGGTGGCCCTTTCCTTTGTAAGAAGTGTAAAGGACATTATCATTCTCCGGAACAAGCTGCAGGAGGCCAAAAGCAAGACCAAGATCATTGCAAAGATCGAAAAGCCGGAGGCGCTCAATAATATCCGCGACATCATTGTCGAAAGCGACGGCATCATGATCGCCCGTGGCGACCTGGGTGTGGAGCTGCCCGTGGAGCAGATCCCGCTGATCCAGCGGCAGATCATCAGCAAATGCCTGCACCGTGCAAAACCCGTGATCGTAGCCACGCAGATGATGGAAAGCATGATCGATCGCAGCAAGCCTAACAGGAGCGAGATTACCGATGTGGCCAATGCCGTTCTTGAAGGCGCTGATGCCGTGATGCTGAGTGCTGAAACCGCCACCGGCCAGCACCCGAAGCTTGTTGTTGAAACCATGCGGAAGATCATCATGGAGGTGGAGCGCACGGAATACCGTTACAACCTGGAGGAAGCGCTGACACCGCAGCCCCACTCTCCCTCTTTTATCAGCGATGCCATTTGTTATAATGCCTGCAAGCTGGCGCACGACGTGAATGCCGACGCGTTGGTGGGCATGACGCAAAGCGGGTACACCGCCTTCATGTTGAGCAGCTACAGGCCAAAGGCGCCATTGTATATTTTTACCAAGGAACGTTCGCTGGTGAACCAGCTCAGTCTCAGCTGGGGTGTCCGCGCATTTTATTATGCCGAAGAGGAAAGTCTTGATGATATCATTTTCGACCAGATCGACATCCTCAAGGAACGCGGCTTCATCAAGACCGGTGACATCGTTGTCAATACCGGCAGTACCCCGATCCACCAGCATTTGCCGACTAACGTGGTAAAGATCACAAAAGTTGAATAGCTATCGCCAAACGCAGAGGATAACCGCCGCTATCACCTGGCCCACGATGTGATACATCCCGTCGATGAGGTGAAGGCCCAGTGGTTTTTTTACGTACAGGTACGTAATGCTGATCGCTGCTGCCGAAAAACAGATACCGGTGAGCAGGCCGAGTTTCACTCCCGACAGGGCCTCGCGCAGATCCATTCTTGTTATAAGGATCGCGAGCCCGATCACGCAGACGAACATCCATACAAAAGATCCCGTCATGATCGCGGCTACGCCTTTTTTCATGTTGGGATCATTCACATCAATATTCTGGTAAGCGACCCATTGCTTCCCGAACAGGGCGGAATACCAAACGGATCCTAGCGCGAAGTATGCCAAGGCAGCAACAAAAACGTGCAGCCATTCCAGGTTGGAGAAAACCGTTGTGTCCATACAGTTAGTTTTGGTAGTGAAAAATAAATACAAAAATCAGTAACTCATAACCGGTTAACCCGCCGGATCTCCGTCTCCGCGTTTGCGCGATTCAAGAATTGGCTTGGCCTTCAGCTCGATCGCGTATCCCAGTTCATCAGAAAGATTATTGTAATTATTATCAGACACCCAGTGCCTCCCTTCTTTTTGTAATGTCAGCCGCCGCGGCGGGCTGTTTTCGGGTCTGCCATTATATCGTTGCAGGTGAGCATAACACTCGCCAGCGGGTCCTATGCTAACTTCATAATGCGCCAACGCCCCTTCGTGTAACACTACTGCTGTCATTTCCATATACACTGCATTTCCCTGTTAAATCCAAAGATGGTGCCTTTTTAGAATGGGTATAGTACATAACCCATTGACAAGCATGATGAGGGGAATATTACACACATGTGCTCAGCCCCGTTCACACTATACATGAGACCGATGTCTTATGCGAGAAAATTGGGGTATGTCTCCTCCTTTATGGGTACTGTTTTTTTAACTGGTTGATTATATATTTGCACGTCAACTGAACTCTTAACCATTGTATCATGAATTTGGTTCCCGGCCAAACGCATCTCGCTGTTAATTCTGTTGTGCTTGCTGATGATGACAGGGATGATCATGATTTCTTTTCAAGTGCCCTGAAGGAAATTTCACCATCAATACAGCTTTCAATTGTTAAGGATGGAAGTGAATTACTGGCCCTGCTTAAGCATTATATGCCGGATTTTGTGTTCCTCGATCTTGACATGCCTTCAAAGACCGGCCTGGAATGCCTGCTGGAAATACGCCATGATCCCAAACTCAAAAATATGCCGGTTGTAGTATTCAGTTCCACATCACGCCCGGCAAACATCACGACCGCTTATGACATGGGAGCGGATCTTTTCCTGATCAAGCCCCATACGTATCACGACCTGGTGTCTGCAATACGCGGTGTGTTTTCGCTCAACTGGTCGGCGCCTTCAGAGATTAAAAAGCAGTTTTGTGTAAACGGCGCGTACACGGCCTACACTACGGAACAGACCTCCTGACGCTAATAGCGGTTCATCCGGTCACGGATATATTCCTCCACTTCATCCGGCTCATAGCCGACTTCCTGCACGGCCTTCAAAATTGTTTCTACCGGGAACTCGAGGTTCCTGAAAAGATATTGCATGCGTTCTTCTGATGGATCAATTCCTCCGAAACGGTCGCTTCCTGCCATAAAATCCGAATAGCTGTACATAACGTCTTTTTGAGGTAAGTTCCAAAATCGTACCTGATATTGATGTGCATGCCGTGGCTTAATTGCGGAATTCCTGGGATATCATGAGGCCATGCGCGCCTCCATCAAGAATGCCGATACCCAGGCGGCCGTAGTTGGGCCGGAGTATGTTTGCACGGTGACCGGGTGAATTCATCAGGCCTTCA
>DASUVB010000553.1:0-5911 GCA_036373835.1 Flavisolibacter sp.
TTCCCTTATTGATAATAATGACGCGGTCGCAGATCGCTTCCACTTCCTGGAGGATGTGCGAAGAAAACAGAACCATTTTTTTCCTTCCCTGCTCCCTGATCACGTTGCGGATCTCGATGATCTGGTTCGGATCCAGCCCGCTGGTAGGTTCGTCCAGGATCAGCACTTCCGGGTCATGAATCAGTGCAGCAGCAAGTCCCACACGCTGCTTATAACCTTTCGAGAGCTGGCCTATGGTTTTGCGGCTCTCGAGTGACAGCCCCACCTGCTCGATGACCTGGCTGACTGCTTTTCTTTTTTGGGGGAGCTGGTGTACATCCGCGATGAAGCCGAGATACTCACGAACATACATGTCGTAATACAATGCATTCGATTCCGGGAGATACCCCACCTTCTTTTTGGCGTCGAGGGGATGTTTCTTTACGTCGATGCCTGCTACCTGGATATCACCCGCGTCAGGAGCCAGGTAGCCCGTGATCATTTTCATAGTTGTGGATTTGCCGGCCCCGTTCGGCCCAAGGAAGCCGACGATCTCTCCCGGCCCGACAGAGAACGTCACCCGGTCTACCGCCGTTTGCGTACCAAATGTTTTCGTGAGCTGCGAAACCTTTATGGACATGGCGCAATTTACAACATGTGCATGAGGGATCATTCCGGCTGGCGGTCGTATTCACCTTTCCAGGCATACCAGCCGAATATGGTGAGGCCGATAGCCACAGGCGTGAAGATGGCAATAATGATGATCCACGGCAGGGGCCTGCTGATATCGCTGGTGCCTTTGAGGTCGATGTTCTGCACCGCGCCACCGACCAGTACTGCGATCGTAACGGGTCCCAGTACCATCCAGAGAAGTCCCAGCAAACGTTTGACCTTGTTCATAAGTTTGATTGATCAGTGTTTTCCTTCACGTACATACAGCAACCCAATAATAAGACATAAACCAGCCACACCGATGGGGTACCATAATCCTGACAAAAAATTACTCCCGGGTATCGTTGTGATCAGTGTTGCAATGAATGGAACGAGTCCCCCGAACACGCCATTCCCGATATGATAGGGCAGAGACATGGATGTATAGCGTATCCGCGTCGGGAACAGTTCCACCAGGAATGCAGCGATGGGTCCATACACCATGGTCACAAAAACCACCATCATGGCGATCAGGAACACCATCTTCCATTTGGCAGGATCGGGGAGGACCACTTCTTTTTGCACCGCCTTACCTTGTACGGACGTTGCTGTGAAAACCGTTCCATCGCGGTAGTGCGTCACAACGCTGCTGTCTCCGCGGTTATCAACGGTACTGTTGGTGTTGTATGCCGATTTGGTTGAGACGTCTGCTATGTTATACAGCGTACGAAAAATGGGACGGTAGAACAGAATGCCGAGCAGCATGCCCAGCAGCATGATATTCCGGCGTCCCCATCGGTCGGAGAGGCTGCCGAAAATCACGAAGAACGGCGTTGCGATCACGAGTGCGACCAGGATGATGGAATTCGCCTGTTCGTATTCGATATGGCATTTGGTAAGAATGAAGTTCTGTGCATAGAACTGGCTGGTATACCAGATCACGCCCTGGCCCATAGTGGCGCCGAACAACGCCAACAGCACCATTTTAAAATTGAGCCGGTGGCCGAAACTTTCCTTCAGGGGGTTCGTTGAAGTTTTTCCTTCGCGCCGCAGCTGCGCAAACAAAGGCGACTCCTGCATCTTCAGCCGGATGACGATGGAAACAATTACAAGAATAATGGAAAGCAGGAAGGGATAACGCCAGCCGTTGCCGTTGGTGAACTCTTCCACACCAACGATCCTGCGCACGCCCAGGATCACGCCCAGGGATACAAAAAGTCCAAGTGTTGCGGTTGTCTGTATCCAGCTCGTATAAAACCCGCGTCGTTGCGCCGGCGCATGTTCCGCGACATAGGTTGCGGCACCGCCGTATTCACCTCCAAGTGCAAGACCCTGCAGGAGGCGGAGCACCAGCACCAGGAATGGCGCCCAGTAGCCAATGGTTTCAAAGGAGGGTACGCACCCGATCAGGAACGTGGAGATCCCCATCAGCACAAGTGTGAGCAGGAAAGTATATTTTCTTCCTACGAGATCGCCGAGGCGGCCAAATACCAGTGCACCAAATGGCCTTACAATAAAGCCCGCTGCAAAGGTAGCCAGCGTGGACAGCAGCGCAGCCGTGGGATTGGCAGCCGGGAAAAACTTGGCCGCAATGATGGTCGAGAGGCTTCCGAAAATGTAGAAGTCATACCATTCGATCAGGGTGCCGACAGAGGACGCAGTGATTACTTTCCAAATTCCTTTGGCGGGTGCTGGCATTCGTTTCGTTTCGCTAAAAATAAACGGTTGCAGTTCACCATGCAAGATCAATCTGCCATCTCATCAGGCGAAGAACAGGTGGTGCTGTAGCAGGAACGCTGCCGCCCCGGCGAAATAGCCGATCAGCGCGAGCCAGGCAATTCTTTTCACATACCAGATGAATTCGATCTTTTCAATTCCCATCGCGGCCACACCGGCAGCGGACCCGATGATGAGGGTGCTGCCTCCGGTGCCCGCACAGTAAGCGAGGAATTCCCAGAAGTAATGATCTGTGGGGTATTGCGACAGCGGGTACATGCCCTGTGCGGCAGCAACCAGCGGAACGTTATCTACAATGGAAGACAGCAGCCCGATGACAATGGTGATCACGTCAAGGTTGCCGAGCGCAGAAGCAAGCCATGTAGCAACAGCGTTCAGCATGCCGGTGGTTTGAAGCGCTGAGACACTAAGCAGGATGCCCAGGAAGAACAATACGCTGGATGCATCGATCTTACGAAGAGCATGATTGACAGACAGCAATCCTTTCTCCTCTTCATCCTTGCCGCTGTGTATGATCTCCGTGATGACCCACATGATGCCCAGTGCAAACAACATCCCCATGTATGGTGGCAGGTGGGTGATGGTTTTGAATACCGGCACAAAAAGCAGGCATGCCAGCCCCAGCCAGAAAACAAAAAGCTGCTCGAAACCAAGAGTTGTATCAGGGCCCTTTGTTGGAGGGACCATGGGCCGGTGGATCGGGCCTTTGAGCCGCGCACTGACCACCAGCGTCGGGATCACCATGCACACCAGGCTTGGGATGAACGTCTTTAAAATAATGTTGACCGTGGTGATCTGCCCGCCGATCCAGAGCATGGTTGTGGTGACGTCACCGATCGGGGACCATGCGCCGCCTGCATTCGCCGAGATCACCACCAGGCCTGCAAAGAACAGCCTTTCATTCTTGTCATACAGCAGCTTCCGGAGCAGCGAGATCATCACGATGGTCGTGGTAAGGTTGTCGAGCACCGCCGAAAGAAAAAAGGTGAGGATGGCAACCACCCACACCAGTTTTCTTTTGTTCGTCGTCTGGATCCGTTTTGTAATCACGTTGAAGCCGTCGTGCGCGTCGATCAGCTCAACGATCGTCATGGCACCCAGCAGGAAGAACAGGATGCCGGAGATTTCACCAAGGTGTTCCGCAAGCGCATGGCCTGCATGTTCCGTCTGGCCGGACACCAGGGTGTAGATGGTCCAGCAGATTACACCCGTAAGCAGTGCAGATGCGGCTTTGTTGATCCTGATGGGATGTTCCAGCGCGATGGCTGCATACCCGGCTATGAAAACAATTGCGATCGAAGTGATCATGTTGAAGATTGAAATTTCCGGCTGGTCAGCCAGTTGATACAATCTTCGAAATTATTGAAAAGATGTTTTTCAGAAATAAGATCCGGTATCAGCTTGATGCGCCGCATCATATCTTCCGGCTGTCCCTCCAGCCCCGAGAACAGAACTTCAATCCCCTTTTGTTCCAGGGAAAGAATGGATTCTTCAAGGGCATACAGGCCTGTCTGGTCAATAAATGGCACTTTTTCCATACGGATTACCACGTACTTTATCTTTTTCAGGGAATTGATGGTTTCCTGGAAAGTGCTTGCAAACCCGAAGAACAACGGACCATTCACATCTTTTACCAGCACATTTTCCCGGACAGCATCTGGCACCGCGCTTACCGCTGCTGTTTCTTCTATGGCACTGTCCATATCGGAAACGCGGGTCCTTTCCTGCGTGATATCGCTCATTTTTTTCATGAACAGGATCGAAGCCATCACCATGCCGATGCCCACCGCGATCAGGAGGTCAAGGAAAACTGTTACCAGCAACACAATGATCATGATAGTGGCATCAGCGCGGGGAACCTTCCGGATATGACGGAACCCTTTATAATCCAGGATGCCGATACCGACCGTGATCAGGATACCAGCCAGCACCGACTTTGGGATCATTGCGGCATAGCGGCCTGCACCAAGGAGCACCACCAGCAGCACCAGCGCGTGGATGACCCCTGATATGCGATTGCGTCCGCCCGACCTGATATTGACCAGTGTCCTCATAGTGGCGCCGGCGCCGGGGATGCCCCCGAATATGCCGGTTACCGTATTGCCGATACCCTGGCCGATCAGCTCCTTGTTGCTGTTATGCTTTGTGCGGGTGACGTTGTCGGCCACCACTGAGGTCAGCAGCGAGTCAATGGCCCCAAGGGCAGCCAGGGTTATGCCGGCTTCGATGATCAGCTTGTAATACTTTGCGGGGACCGAAAAAATGTCTCCGACTCTCGGTTCGGGGAACCCTTTGGGTATGTCACCGATGACCGGGACATCGTTACCCAGCAGCACGGCCAGGATCGTGACAGCAAACAGTGCGATCAGTGTGCTGGGAACTGCGGTTGTTATTTTCGGGAACAGGTAAATGATGGCAATTGTCAGCGCCGCGTAAACCACCGCCCATATGTTGATTTCAGACAGCGCCGGGCCGATGGTTTTTACCACGTCAAACGTTGACTGAGGTGATGGCTGGCCGATGGCTGGGAACAGCTGGAGCAGGATAATGATCACGCCGATCCCGCTCATGAACCCCGATATCACCGGGTACGGGATATACTTGATCAGTCCCCCGATCCGGACAACACCCATGACGATCTGCAGCACACCAGCTAGCATGAAGCACAGGATGATCGCACCGATGACGCCCCCGTCAAGACTACCGGCAGATGCCACGAAGCTGGCGACCGTGGCCGTGGTGACAACGGTCATCGGCCCCGTAGGGCCGCTGATCTGTGAGGGGGTGCCGCCAAAGGCTGCTGCAAAAAAACCGAGAAAGATCGCTCCGTACAGGCCGGCTGCGGCACCAAGTCCTGATTGCACCCCGAATGCAAGAGCGAGGGGGAGGGCCACGATGCCCGCTGTAAGCCCGCCAAAAAAATCTCCTTTCGTTATTACAAGTTTCTTCATTGTTGTATTCCCTGCCTGATGGTACGCGAACTTACACCTTCATTCGATTCATCAGAAAACATCTCCTTGGTAAAATGAACGCGCCCGTTTTCCACACTGTACATGCCGCCCACGATCCCGATCCTTCCGTGCTTGTACAGCGAACGGATGATCTCGCTCCGTTCCAGGATCTCTTCCATACTGTGCAGCACATTGTTGTAAGCCACTTTTTCTGAGAAAATGACATCATGGTGATCACTGCCGTAGCTCTCGGTATGATCGATAGCCGGCTGGATTTTGTCGAGAAGACCGGTGAGATAGCCTAACTCCACCTGGTCACATGCGCCTTTGATGGCACCGCAGCGCGTATGCCCCAACACAACGATCAGCTTGGAACCTACAACGCTGCATGCATATTCCATGCTGCCGAGGATGTCTTCATTTACTATATTGCCTGCAATGCGGATGCTGAAAATCTCGCCAAGTCCCTGGTCAAAGATCAGTTCCACGGATGTCCGGCTGTCCATGCAGCTCAGCACGACGGCAAAGGGATATTGCCCGTTCGCAGTTTCGTTCATCTGCTGCAAAAGGTTACGGTTGATCTTTAAATTCTG
>DASUVB010000554.1:0-2448 GCA_036373835.1 Flavisolibacter sp.
AGGTTGACCGTGGTTTTTTCCAGCGGGAACACCGGGTGGGAGGAATAGTAATCTGATCCCCACAGCCCTTTTTCTTCGCCGCTGACCGCCATGAACACGATCGTGCGGCGTGGTCCCCTGCCTGCTGCTTTTGCCTTCATAAAGCCTTCGGCGATCTCCAAAAGGCTGACCGTTCCGGAACCATCATCATCGGCGCCGTAATAGATGATCGAATCGCCCCTTTTCCCAAGGTGGTCATAGTGCGCGGTAATGAACAGGTATTCATCCTTTTTGTCGGTGCCCGGCACCATCGCCATCACATTGGTGCTTTGCAGGGTGGTAGTAATTTTCTGAGTTTCGAGGAGAACATTGGCCGGAAACGTCATGACACCCGTTTCATTTGCTTTAACGGAGTCGAATGCACTGCCGACGATCGCGCGGGCAATCGTTTCAGAGACCATGTATTGTTGCGGTGCGATCATCCTTTTGAAGAGCGACATGGTCTGGTTGCCGCGGCGTGACACCGGCAGCATACGCGGGAAGTTAGACTGCACTACCAGGATGCCCGCCACCCCCTTTTGCTGGAGCGTTGTAAAGATATTTCCTCCCTGCTGGCCGCGGCCGCCCTGCGGGGTACCGAAAACCATGACCAGTTTTCCCCCAAGGCTGGCCGTTTTAAGGGAATCAAGGCTTTTGGTGCCTGCTACCACCACTTCACTGAAACGGAACGTGCCGCTGATATTGCTGGAAAAACCGGGGAGGAAGTCCTGGTTGATCTGGAAAGTGGTGCCATTCACTTCCACCTTTGCGTCGGTCAGTGAATCCTGGTGCACGTGGAAAACCTGCTCATACGACCCGTTATTGGCGGGTTCGAGGCCCAGTGCCCGGAACTGGCTGACCAGGTAGGCGGCAGCCTTGCGCTGTCCTTCGGTTGCAGTTTCACGTCCTTCCATGCCCGGACCGGCCACGATGTACAGGTGATTCCTAAGATCTGTTGCTGTGATCGACTTCCCGTAGGTTTCGGGATTTTTTTTCTGAGCAAAGGCATTCCCGGTGCCGCTGATGAGCACCAACGCAAGAATCAGGTATTTCATGTAAGATGGTTTATCAGCACGCAATTTTGTCTACGCGCTTCTGGTGACGGCCACCTTCAAAAGGTGTGGAGGTAAATATATTGACAATTTCTTCAGCTTCAGGCGCCGGTACAAAACGCGCCGGGATGCACAGGATATTCGCATTATTGTGCTGCCGTGCCAGCCGTGAAATATCCTTGCTCCAGCAGATGGCTGCGCGTATGCCCTGGTGTTTGTTGGCGGTAATGGCTACACCGTTGGCACTTCCGCAAACCAGCACGCCGAAGCCGGCCCGCCCGCTTTCCACTTCTTCCGCCACGGGGTGTGCAAAATCCGGGTAATCCACGGAGTCTTCGCTGTAGGTGCCGAAATCCTTCACCTCGTAGCCAAGATTCTGCAACTGGTCAATAATTATGGTCTTGAATTCAAAACCTGCATGGTCGGCGCCGATCGCTACCGGCTTCTTCACATCGAATGTTGCGGTCATTTCTGCTGTTTTGGCAAAGGTACGGGGTTGGCGGTGAGGTTAAGGTTGAGGTTGAGGTTGAGGCTGAGGCTGAGGCTGAGGAACCGCGAACAGTTCCTGTCAGTCTGCCGCCTTCGGCAAGCCTATGGCGGCCAGGGCGCCTGCCGAAGACGACGTTCGAAAACCCATTCACCCTTCGACAAGCTCAGGGTAACAGTCAGGCGATCCTCAGATCTGCGATCCCCAAAGGCGAAGGTTTAGGTTAAGGTTAAGGTTAAGGTTTAGGTTTAGGTTAAGGTTAAGGCTAAGTATCTATCCATGTCTGCGAACCGCGAACTCGCGAACTGCGAACACGCGAACCGCGAACACGCAAACCGCAAACCGCAAACCGCGAACACGCAAACCGGTCAGCTCCACTCCGCCGCATCGCGGGCGGCCCGTTCCCGGTCGACGCGCCGCGCCAGGAGGATGCTGACTTCGTACAGGAGCAGCAGGGGAACCGCAACGGCCAGCTGGCTGATCACATCAGGCCCGGGCGTAATGACGCCGGCGATGATGAAAATAATAACTACCGAATACTTGCGCACACGACGCAGGTACACAGCGGTCACGATGCCGATCTTTGCCAGGAAGAAGATCACCAGCGGAAGCTGGAAGGCCAGGCCACTCCCCAGGACGATGGGCAGCATCATATCGATGTAGCTGTTGATGGTCCAGATGTTCTCTACTGTTTCGTCAAGCTTGAAATTGAAAAAGAAATTGAGGGCGTAGGGCGCCACCACAAAGTAGCCAAACCCAACTCCTGTGAAAAACAGCACCGAAACCCAGAAAATGACCCCGCTTGTTTTTTGCAATTCCTCCTTCCTGAGCGCAGGGCGTACGAATTTCCAGAACTGGTAAAAAACGTACGGGAACGCGATGATCAGTCCA
>DASUVB010000555.1:0-4262 GCA_036373835.1 Flavisolibacter sp.
GCTCCAAACAACGCCGATGATCACCACGCCCATCGAAAGCGCAGTTGCGCTCCACGACCGGAAGAACAGCAGCAGGATCACGAGCGACAGGAGTACTGAACCAAGCAGGAAATATCCCATTTCGGCCTTGATGCGATCCGAAACAACTGTACGGATCAATGGGAGGCCGCTCAGGTGCGTCTCTACCCCATTCTTCAAGCCGAAGGATTCCGCGCGCCGCGTGATCTCCTCCACTACCCCCGTGCGCTCCGGTGAATTCATGATCTTCGGATCCACGCTGACGCCCATCAGCCACGCGCCTGTTTCCGGATTATACAAAAGGCCGCGATAAAAAGGCAGGTTCAGGAACACGGCAGCACTGCTGTCGATCTGGGCCTTTGTCAAAAGGGTATCGGGAAAGATCGGCAGGGCACGCAGCCTTTCCGTTTCCTCATCACGCACGAGACTGATGGATGACGGAACTGAAACCACGTCCACAACGCCGTGTGTTTTTTTCAGGTCGCGCTGCAGCTTCAGGTAGTCGTTGAAGATTTTTTCATCGAACAGCTTCCTGGTACGGATGCCGATCACCAGTAAATTGCCGTCATCGCCGAACTTCTGGCGGAAAGCCTGGTAGATAAGGTATTTAGGGTTGTCTGTTGGTATCGCTCTTGTAAACTCATAACTCAGCTTCACCTGGCTCGCCTGCCAGCCAAGAAATGCCGTGATGGCCAGCAGCAGGATGATCAAAGGATACCGGAAACGTAAAATCGCCTTACCTATGGAAGTCCACATGCGCCCTGTTTGTCCGCAAAACTAACGGTTGAACGGGAAGTTTGCCACGGCCCGGTGTTCTCTGTGTTGCCGTGGTCCATATTAAACTATGTTCAACCCTATTCAACTATGTTCAACTATGTTCAACCGTGTTAAACCATCTTAAACCACGTTCAACTTTCCGTACTCACGCAACGGCACCACCCGGTTCGTTCAGGTCCCGCGTTACATCGCAGTTGTTAATTCTTCCCCGATCCGTGCCGGCGTTCGGTTTCATTGCGTGTTTCTCTTAGTTTTGGAATGTGAGAGCCTGCTTTTCCCTGATGCTGCTGGCGCCGTTGTTTGTTGTGGCGCAGAATACCTTTCCGTCGATCGGCAACTGGCGGGAGCACCTGCCCTACCACGGTGTTATTGATGTTGCCGCCACCGGCGACGATGTTTTCGCGGCCACGCGCTACAGCCTGTTTTCGGTGGATCCTTCAACAGGTGAAACACAACGGTACAGCCGGGTCTCAGGCCTGAGCGAGACGGGCATCAGCACCATCAGCTATGACCCGCAATCTGAGAAACTGATCGTCGCGTACGCCAACAGCAACATCGATGTGCTGCAGCAGGGAAACATCATCAATATACCCGACATCAAAAGGACCAATCTCTCGGGCGACAAAACGATCTACCATATTTACCCGGATAACCAGCGTGCCTACCTTTCCACGGGTCTTGGTGTGGTGGTGCTGGACATGACACGCTACGAAGTGAAGGAATCCTGGTTTATCGGCAATACCGGCAGTTACGTAAAAACTTACGGCTTCACAAAAACCGCCACCTATTATTATGCGGCCACGGAGGAGGGATTGAAACGCACACCACGCACGAACGCGAATCCGGCTGATTTCCAGACCTGGGAACGCATCACCGGCAGCGGCCTGCCCGATGCACCGGCACGCGCGGTAGCAACCCTTCAGGATAAAGTTATAGTGTTGGTGAACGATACCCTTTATTCCGGCAACGGCGGCACATGGAATGTATTTTTTGCCAATGGCATTCCTATAATTTCCGCGCATGTTTCCGGTGAGAAACTGGTGATCAGCCAGGCGGCATCGTCGGGACAGGCACAGGTTGTTGTTACGGATGCAGCCGGCCTGGTGATAAAGACCATGGCGCAACCCGGCGTGATCTCCTTCCCGCGCAAAGGCATCAGCACGCCATCGGGATACTGGATTGCGGATCAGAATGCAGGACTGTCCTTCTGGACAAATTCTGGTACAACGGCATCGGCCGTGTACACACTGGACTCACCGATCGATATTGCCACCGGGCAACTGGTGGTATACGACAATGTTCTTTACGCAGCCGCGGGAAGCATCAATGACGCCTGGAACTACCAGTATAACCGGTTCGGTGTTTACAGGCTGGCAGACGGCCACTGGTCCGGGTATAACCAGTATGTATACCCGCAGCTTGATACGCTGATGGATTTTATCGCCGTTGCCGTAGACCCGCGTGACGGCTCGCTGTGGGCTGGGTCTTACGGCGGCGGACTGCTGCATATCACCGCCAGCAACCAGGTTGTCATCTACAAACAGAATTCACCGCTCGGCCAGGCCATTGGCGATCCCGGGAGCTACCGCGTGTCGGGACTTGCATTCGATTCCGAAAATAATTTATGGATCAGCAATTACGGATCTCCACAGCCGCTGCACGTGCTGAAGAATGATGGCACGTGGCAGTCGTTCACGATCCCCTTCCTGCTTTCCGAGAACGCAACGGGACCGATCGTGATCGATGATGCCAACCAGAAGTGGATCCTTTCTCCGCGCGGAAACGGCCTGGTGGTATTCAATGACAACAATACCATCAGCAATCTTGCAGACGACCAGTGGCGCATGTACCGCTCTGGCACCGGAGCGGGCAACCTGCCTTCGAATGAAGTGCTGTCGCTCGTAAAAGATCTCAGCGGGTTTATCTGGGTGGGCACTAACGATGGCATCGGCGTGATCCAGTGCCCTGAATCCGCCTTCATCAACGGGTGTGAAGCGGTGCTTCCGGTGATTAAGGAAGGTGCATTTGCCAATTACCTGTTCAAGGGCGAGCAGGTGCGCAGCATCGCCGTAGATGGTGCGGACCGTAAATGGATCGCGACTTCGAATGGTGTGTGGCTGGTCAGCCAGGACGGCGACAAGGTGCTTGCGCATTATACGGAAACCAACAGCCGGCTGCTGAGCAATGATGTAAAAAGCATTGCCATCAACGGGAAAACAGGCGAGGTATTCTTTGGTACCGCTAAAGGAATTTCGTCGTTCCGCGGTGCAGCTACCGAAGCGTCTGAAACAGCTGGTGATGTACTGGTTTTCCCGAACCCTGTGCCACCGGGCTATACCGGCACCATTGGCATCAGGGGTGTACCCGGGAACAGCGTGGTTAAGATCGTTGAAACAGGTGGCAGGCTGGTGTACCAGGCGCGCGCGCTGGGTGGCCAGGTGACCTGGGATGGCCGTGACTACAAAGGCAACCGTGCTGCCACGGGTGTATACCTGGTGATGGCAGTTGACCAGGCGAAGCAGGAAAAAGTTGTTGCCAAGATCGTCTTCATCGAATAACGCAATTGGTCGTGGCCCGGGTGATACTGTTGCCGGGATGGCGATCCTTTCAAAATTCATCGCGCGTGCTCCACAAAACGAAAGGCATTGTACTGAAAACCGTCAAATATGGCGAGACCAGCCTGGTGGTTACCATATTTACGGAGCTGTTTGGCCTCCAGTCGTACCTGGTCAACGGCGTGCGCACGGCTACGAAGAAGGGCGGAACGCCAAAAGCGGCGCTGTTCCAGCCGGCGTCCCTGCTGGAGCTCGTCGCGTATCACAACGAGATGAAGAATCTCCAGCGCCTGAAGGAGTTCAGGTGGGACTTTCTCTACCATAAAATCTTTTCTGATGTTCGAAAAAACGCGGTAGCACTGTTCATGATCGAGCTGCTGGGCAGGTGCCTGAAGCAGCCGGAACCGCACCCGGAACTGTTCCATTTCGCGGAAGATGCCCTGCTCCACCTAGACGCCGCAGACGATACGGTCACCGCCAACTTTCCACTCTATTTTGCACTGCACCTGCCGGTGTTCTTCGGCTTCCGCATCAGCAACGAAGCAACGCAACCAGAATTCCTGGACCTGCAGGAAGGAAGGTTCACTGATGTGCAGCCTTCGCATCACCACTACCTCGCCGGTCGCGAAGCTGAAGCAGTATCAGAAGTTTTGAAGGTGATGCGGCCGGAGGAACTTAGCCACCTCGTGCTGAACCAGGAGATCCGCAGGCGCGTGCTGCACGCCATTGAAATATATTATGCGTTTCACATCGCCGATTTCGGAACACTTAAAACGCTGCCGGTTCTCAGAGAGATCATGAATGCGTGACGAAGGCTATTTTTTCCCGCCGGCACCGATGATCTTCCGTACCGAAGAAAGATCCGGCGCCACCAGGATCACCCCGGGACGCTTACCTGCTTCGAACGTGCCA
>DASUVB010000556.1:0-8251 GCA_036373835.1 Flavisolibacter sp.
GCTTTCATTCAGCGCACGGATGCCCTCGCCAAAGTTCAGGTCCAGCGAGCTGAGAACATAAATGATACAGATAACGAGACCTGCCAGCATTCCCGTGGTCTGCAGGGTATCGGTCCATACGATCGTCTTGACACCGCCTTCGTACGTATACAGCAGGATCATGAGCAGAATGATCAGTGTTGTCACCCAGAAAGGAATGCCGAAGCTTGAAAGGATCGCGTCCTGCAGGATCGCAACCACCAGGTAAAGTCGTGCCGTTGCGCCCAGTGTTCTGGAGAGGATAAAAAAGGACGCGCCCGTTTTGTAGGAAAAGAATCCAAGTCGCTTGCTCAGGTAATTATATATGGAAGTCAGGTTCAACCGGTAATACAGCGGCAGCAGCACGAAGGCGATAATGGCATACCCGATCAGGTAGCCGATGACGATCTGGAAATAGGAAAATGCTTCAATACCCCCACCAGCCAGTGGCCTTCCCACAGCACCCGGCACACTGACAAATGTGACGCCACTCAGCGACGTACCGATCATCCCAAACGCGACCAGCATCCAGTTGGAGCTTTTATTGCCGATAAAGAACGAATCGTTATTGGCATTACGTGACGTGTAATAAGCAACAACGAGCAGCAGGATAAAATAGCCGATGACGAACGTAAACAGTACAGCCGGTGACATGGATTCAGTTTTATCAGTTGATTACAAAGAACACGATTTTTTGAAGATAGAAAAATTTGTATTCCTTTTGGTGCATTAAATGAAGAACATGAAAAGCGCGGCCATCTTTTGCGGATCAAAAACAGGTAACCGGGAAATCTACAGGGAGCATGCCATTTCACTTGCGTTGATCCTTGCAGAAAACAGGATCGAACTCGTGTATGGCGGCGGCAGGAACGGCATCATGGGCATTGTGGCAGACACGGTAATGGACAACGGTGGCATTGTGCGCGGTGTGATACCACAGATGCTGAAGGACTGGGAACACCAGCACGAGAACCTCAGCGAACTGCTGGTGGTGGACGATATGCACGTCCGGAAGCGCCGGATGTACGAATTATGTGATGCAGCGATCATCCTGCCAGGCGGCTTCGGCACGCTGGACGAGCTGTTCGAGATCCTGACCTGGAACCAGCTGTCGCTCCACGATAAAAAAGTGTTCATCCTGAACTCTGATGGTTTCTACGACCACCTGGTGGCGCACATGAAGCACCTGGAGGCAGAAGGATTCCTGTGGGGAAATTTTGACGAACAGGTAACAGTGCTACGGACGCCCGAAGACTTCCGGGCATTTATCGCAGGTTGAACGTATACCCGAAGTTGACGAAAGGCTTGCGCCCATAAGGTGAGTTATCGTTCTGCAGCACATCGTACATTACTGAAATAATGAAGGAACTGCGTTCTGACGGCAACACAACACCACCGCCCATAAGAAGCGAAGGAACGATCTCTGCATCGAGCTCCGTGGTCAAAGGAGGATTGTAATATTTCTGCTTGCCAAACAGGTAATTCAGCTCCGGCTGCGCCTGGATCATCATATACTGGAACGGGTACACCCTTCCGAAAATATTCAGGCCGAGAAGGCCCTGCGATGTTTTGTACCACGCATTCCCCCAGTAATCATACTGCTTATCGCTGACATACAGGGCATTGATCCCCAAGCCAGCGGCCAGGTACTGGTTAAAGCGGTAACCCAGCTGCGGCGACAGGTTCAATAACGTGTAGTCTCCAAGCACAAGCCCGAAGTTTCCACCGATGAACAGGTTTTCTTTGCGGAAGCCTTTCTTTTCCTCC
This sequence comes from Flavisolibacter sp., assembly GCA_036373835.1. GTDB lineage: Bacteria > Bacteroidota > Bacteroidia > Chitinophagales > Chitinophagaceae > Flavisolibacter. Next base: position 1,786 of record DASUVB010000556.1, read on the forward strand.
TCCTCGTATTCCTGCGCGGAAGCACTGAACGTGACAAGGGAAAGCAGTACCGCGATCACGTACTTTGAAAAAAAGGTACCGGAAGTTCTTGAGCAATTCATCATCACATTAACTGTTTCAGGCGTCGAATATCTTGCCTGCGTTTAAAATATTATTAGGGTCAAAAATTCTTTTGATCTCCTTCATCAGCCGCATCTGCACCGGGTCGAAAACAATGGGAAGGTATTCCTTCTGCACCAGGCCAACACCATGTTCGCCGCTGATGGTTCCGCCAAGCTCTTTCACCAGCCTGAATATTTCCCGGATGCCCTCCTTCAGCGAGCCATTCCATTGCTCTTCAGTAAGATCACCACGGATGATGTTCACGTGCAGGTTGCCATCACCGGCATGGCCATAGCATACGGAATGAAACCCATACCTGCGCCCGATCTCCTTGACACCCCGCAGCAGCACCGGCAATGAAGCCCGCGGCACCACGGTGTCCTCTTCCTTATATATGGAATGTGACTTCACCGCTTCCCCCACCCTCCTGCGCATCTTCCACAGCGCCGCCTTCTGCTGCGCATCTTCTGCGAAAAGGATGTCTCCGCAGTCGAACTGCATGACGATCTCCGAAATGCCTTCGATATCTTTCATCAGCACGTCAACGTCGTTACCGTCCACTTCTATCAGCAGGTGCGCCTGCACGTTGTCGGCGATCGTTACACCGGAATCATCCACGAATCGCATGACCCATTCCAGCGCGTCGCGTTCCATGAACTCCATGGCACTGGGTGTATAGCCTGCCCTGAAAATGGCACTGACGGCCGCACATGCATTCTCTGCATCCGGGAATGGTACCAGCATCAGCAGGTCGTATTTCGGAAGCGGTATCAGTTTGAGCACCGCCTTCGTTACAATTCCAAGCGTGCCTTCGCTTCCAACCACCAGTTGCGTAAGGTTGTAGCCCGTGGCATTCTTCAATACGTTGGCACCTGTCCAGATGATCTCTCCGGTTGGCAGCACCACTTCGAGATTCAGCACATAATCCTTGACGACGCCGTATTTTACGGCTTTGGGCCCGCCGCTGTTTTCCGCAATATTGCCGCCGATCATACAGGAACCCCTACTGCTCGGGTCCGGCGGGTAAAACAGCCCTTTTTCTTTCACGGCATCCTGCAGCACTTCGGTGATGACGCCGGGTTCCGTGGTTACCTGCAAATTCCTTTCATCAATATCAATGATACGGTTGAGCCGTTCCACGGACAGTAAGACACCGCCCAGGTGCGGCAGCGCACCGCCGCTGAGCCCCGTGCCCGCGCCGCGCGGCGTCACCGGGATCCTGTGCTCGTTACACACCTTCAGGATCGCGCTGATCTCGTCAGCTGATCCGGGCCTGATCACCACGTCCGGCGGGTAATGAAGGTCTTCAGTCTCATCATGCGCATACGCATGCAGCACCTCCTCATCGGTAAGCACATAACTGCTGCCCGTGATGCTCCTGAACGTTTCCAGGTGCGCGAGAACAGGCGAAACTTTTTCAGCAGTGACCATGCAAATGTTTGACGTAAAAATCGTTTAATTGGCTCAAAGGTAAAAGCAGCAACCGTTAATTCCGGAACGTAGGACAGATCACCTGGCGAACATTGCCCCGCGCATGGTCCAGGAGACCCTGCCGGATCAGTGAAAACTCGAAAGCACCGCGCGAACCATTGTAATTCCGCATGGAGGATATGGTGACGTCGTACGTGAATGAGAACGTATAATCCTTCACGCCAAGGCCGACCAGCGGAATGACAGACTCCTTATGCCTGTAATACAGCCCACCCACCAGTACGTAGTCCCCGTTCCCGGAGAGGTTGTAGTGCGCATTGACGCCGCCCACCAGCTCAGACGCCTTTGCCTGCTGCGTGTAATAGATGTTCGGGTTTACGATCACATTTTCATTCAGCTTGAAACTGCCGTTCAGGAAGCCGATATACCGCCGCGGCACACGGTTGGATGCCTCGGAGCTGGTAAAGAATGATTCATGCGGCTTATTGACATGATGCACCGAAAAACCTGTGTTCACATAAATATTCCCGGTGGGGAAATAGGCATAATTCAGCCCGGCCTGGATATCGGCGTACCCGATATTGGTACGGTCGAGCATGACCGCCGTCGGCATCTTGTTGTCGAAAAACTTCCCGTCGAACTGGTCGGGGAACTTCAGGTTGGTAACATTGATCTGCTTGTTCGCATAGCCCGCATTAAAGCCGAGGCTCAGCAGGCTGGAAAAGCCCAGCATCTGGTGGTAGGCCACCGATCCGTAAACCTTGGTGGATGTGAGGTTCCCGCTTCCCGCCACGTCACGGAGCACCACGCCGCCAAGCCCCAGCCAGCCATTCTCCAGCTTGTCCTTGAACACCTGGATGTCGCCGAAGGCGCTCATGGTCTTGTAGGGCACCGACATCACGGAAGACCACTGGTTGCGGTAATTGACACCCAGGCGGTAATCGCCGTCCGGGATAAAGCCCGTATTGGCCGGGTTGGTCGTCAGCGGTGAATTGAAAAACTGGGAAAAATGAAGGTCCTGGGCCAGCACTATTGTGGTGACCTGCAGGGCACAGAACGTAGCTACAACATATCGGGTGTGCTTTTTCAATGCTATCTTATTAATGTGATATCACCTTTTTTTGTTGCCTTCGTACCATCCGAGAATTCGACATCCAGCGTATAGGCGTATACATCCATCGGGAGCACCTCGCCTTTAAACCGGCCATCCCAGCCGATGCGTTTGTCGTTTGCTTCAAAAACCTTCTGGCCCCACCGCGACCAGATGGTGAACTTCATCTTTGCAATTCCAAAGCCACGCACGTACACGATGCTGTTCACACCACCGCTGAGCGGCGTAAATGCGTTGGGCACATCCAGTGCCGGTTCGATCAGTGTGCGCACCTCGCGGCAAATGGTATCCGCACAGCCTGCAGGATTGAATGCCACCAGGCATGCGTTGAACGCCCCGGTAGCATTGTATTCATGCTGCACCACGTTACGTGAAGTGGTGATCAGCGAATCGCCATCACCAAAATACCAGTGGAAACGGACCGCATCCGGGCTGGAGAGATTGGTGAAGGAAATGGGCACATTCACCATGGGCGGTTGGGGCGCAGCACTGAAATCTGCAACAGGAATATCATAAACGGTGATCGTAAAGGTCGTGGTATCGCTGATGTTACACGTTGCCGAATCGATCGCGATCAGCGTTACGGTATACGTGCCGGGTACCTGGTAGATGTGCGACGGGCTGACCTCGTTAGACAGTGGCGGACCATCGCCAAAATCCCAGATGAACTGCGATCCCGCGTCGGATGTATTGGTGAACTGTGCAGTGTAGGGTGCACAGCCGTTCGGTGGCGTATCGAAGTCGGCCTTCACGAGGCTGGCCACGCGTATCTGCTTCGTGATCGTATCCGGGTAATTACAATACACACTGTCCTTCAGGATCAGTTGCACTGTGTAAGTTCCGGGAGATGCATATTGGTGGAAAACACTTTCAGGGCCAGCGACCACACTGGGGGAACCGTCGCCAAAGTTCCAGATGAAATCACCGGCTCCAAAGGGACGCGCGGCGGGAGCGACGGAAATATTATCAAAACGGTATTTGAAAGAATCGCACGGATTCAGCTTCACGGCATTAAAGTCGAGCTGTGCGCGCAGGTCATCTACGCGGATCGTCATGTAAGAGGTGTCGCGGATATTGCACTTTGTAGAGTCGATGGCCACCATCATCACCTGGTAGGTGCCGATGTTGCTGTATGTATGGGTAATGGAGGGAGACGTTGTCGTAAAAACGTTCGGGCCATCGCCAAAATTCCATTCATAGCTCACGGCCATTTGTACCGTGTCGCGGAATTCTACCGTCAGCGGAACACAACCCGCGGTATCACGCACCACGCCGTCGATGACAGAAAGCACACCACCACGGACGCCTGCCAGGTCCAGTTCAATCTTTACCATCGCCAGGTTGCAGCTGGCACCTGCCGGCTTCGTAGCGGCCCACACACCCGGGTTGGGGTATGTAGGAAAGCTGACGCCCGAACTGCCGCAGTTGGCGCAGATGGCCTGGTAGATCACGCCATTCTGGTCAAACCGGCTCGTTCCGCCGTCGACGTGTTCTGACTGCCCGCCGTTCTGTCCAAAGAAGCTTCCGAACAGCTGCCCCGTTGCATCGCGCTTCAGTACAAAGAAGTAGAAGTCCTGCCCGATCCCGCTGCCTGGACTGATGTCGGTGGTCGACTTAATTGCATCGGGCGTAACCGTGAGGCCGCCGGTGCCTGCGTTCGGGAAGCTGGCGATCACCGCACCGCCCCACCCTGAGACGTACACATTTTCACATCGGTCGACAAGAAAGGCCACGGGTGAAATATCGGGAGAAGCACTCCCCTTTCCGAACATGGTTGAATAGACGTAAGCGCCAAGGTCCGGCTGCAGTTTCGCTATGAACTGCTTCCCGTTCGCCTGGCTCCACGGCGCATTGATCACCGGCCATGAACCCGTTGTTTGTCCCATCACGTATGGAAATCCCTTGAGGTCAAACTGGATCCCATAAACCTGGTCTATGCTGGAAGTACCCACGTACGTTGTTTTCACCAGGGCAGCACCATCAGGAGTTACAATGGACACAAAACCGTCGATACCGCCATGGTTCGCAGGGCCGAGCGACCCGGCTGTTGGTCCCGGCAGGTTGCTGCTTTCGGTTCCGCCTGCGATATAGATATTGCCGTTGAAGGGATTGATGGACACCACGTATGCGGCATCATTCCCGTCCCCGCCAAAGAAGCTGCTGAACAGGAGCGTTGACAGGTTGGAATTAAATTTCAGGAGCACACCATCCTGCTGTGTGCCAGGTAGCGGCTGGAATGCGCCAGGCGTAACAGGGAAACGGTCGGCCAGGGCGCCGGTCGACTTGGTGCACGACGCAACGTATACATTGCCACTCGCATCCAGATTCACCTCACTTCTCGACTGGTCGCCATAGTTACGCTGCAGGTTCATGGGCCCGCCGGAACCGCACGGGGCCATGTTGGCGCCATCGTCGCTGGTTCCGCCAATACGCCGCGAGCCGATAAGGGCGGTACCTGCGGCATTCAATTTTGTTACGACAATATCCCAGTCGCCGCCCGGACCTATCAATGCCCCGACGATTGGGTACGGCGTTCCACCTGATACCGGTGAATTGGTCCTGCCTGCCACGATCAGGTTACCCTGCGGATCCACGATGAGGCTTTGGGGCATTTCGTTGCCGGAACCACCGAGGTAGGTTGCATAGATCCTGCTGGTACCATTCGGGGACAGCTTGATAATGCCTATGTCAAACCCGTTGCTGAAACAGCCGGACCCGCCGCCATAGTTTGTCTGGAACGCCCCGGGTGAAACCGGGAAGCCGGTTCCGAACACGATCCCGCCCCCGAACATGCTGCCGTCGGGGCCATAGGTAGCCGTAAAACCCCAATTGTCTACAGTGCTGCCTGAATAGGAGGAAAAGACCAGCGTAGGATCTATTACGAGTGTTGACTTCTGGTCATAATCGCCGACGTTGAAGCGTATGGTATTTTCCCGCTGCACATACCTTGCAGACACCGTCACCCTGCCGCTTTCGCCGTGCTGGTAGGTGTATGGCTGTAATTCTTTCAGTTCCCCCACGGAGGTACCAATGACGAGTTCGCGGTTGCGGACGTCGAGCCTGTCGGTGCCTTCGTACTTTAATACGATGTCTGATACGCGGCCGCCGGGGTTCACGATAAGGTCATACTTCATCATGCCCTTATCCGTATAATACCTCAGGTCAATGCCCGGGTACAGGTCCTTGACTGTAATGCCCTGGAAAAGCTGGCAGTTGGAGGCCCACCGCGAAGGATCATCACCGATGAAATAATTGTTATACGTGTACAGCGGTTTATCCGCTATGATGCGGGGCTGCTCGTTAGCATTTTCGAAACGAACCCGGTACGCATGTGAACGAACGATCACATCACCCTTCACCTCGTGGTTGTGCGACGCATTGTGCAGCTGCTGCATGTCATCCGCATGATGCTGTAAAACCGTGTAGCCATTGCTGTGAATAAAGAATGCCCCGTTGGGTATCTGGCCCATGTACCTGACCTGTGCATCCCACTGACCCTTGTTCTCTATGAATTCAATATTCTGGCCGGAGGCGCCTGTAGTTCCGATAAGGATGGATAGTAACAGAAGTATGTGCCGGATGGTCTTCAAACTTTTCTGAAATTAACTATAAATAACGAAAAATGTTGTGCAATGTGATGTTAAGAAATCCGGCTCCACGGGGTTTTACCCTTCAGTGACACGAGATAATTTCTAAGCTGCAAATTTTCTGCCGATTCAAGCTCGGGATCCTGCTCCGTGATTTCTTCGGCGATGTTTTTTGCGGCATCCAGCATGGCCCTGTCTTTGACAATATCAGCCAGCTTGAAGTTTAATAATCCGC
>DASUVB010000557.1:0-2172 GCA_036373835.1 Flavisolibacter sp.
GCAGCCTGGACCTCAGCCTCAAAGCAGTAATCGTTTAAACATGAGCAGGAAAAATAAAAGCGACCGGCACGGTTTCGTGTTCAGTACCGATCCCAATTTCAGGTTCGACCCGGAAGAAGAGCCGGTGGGAGAAACGCTTCCACCCGCGCAGCAGAAGCTGCGGGTGCAGCTGGAAACGAAACAGAGGGGTGGCAAGGCAGTAACGGTTGTCATTGGGTTCTCGGGAAAGGAAGAGGACCTCGAAGCGCTCGGGAAGAAATTAAAAAATTATTGCGGCACCGGCGGTTCGGTAAAGGACGGCGAGATCCTGGTCCAGGGTGACCAGCGGGATAAGGTGTTGCAGTGGCTCTTAAAGAATGATTATAAATTGTCGAAAAAGATTTAGAACCGTTTTGTTTGTGTTGAATGTTGAGTGTTGAATGTTGAATTCGATTGCCAACGGGTCTCAGGCATCATGCCGGAAGAATTGGAAATCCGGGAACGAAGACCCGTCGGGGAAGCATCGCCAACAACTAGCAACAAGCAACCCGCCCTCGCTGTCACCTACGCTAAGCTTCGGTGACCGGAGAAAGCTATGGCGGGCAAAGCCAGCAACTCCCGGCTCCCGTCTCCGGGCTCCCGACTCCGGTCTCCCTACTGCCCCTGCGCCAGGCTATACGCCTTCTTTCCTTCCCACATATTCAGCAGTTCGATGGAGCAGATCTTGTAGTCGGCACTGAGACTGACATACAGTCCAATAACATCCTGCTGGGTGAGGGGTTGTTCATTTAATGCTTCAAAGCGCAGGTTGAACTGGTTGACAAGATTGGTATACTTTGAACCGGTGGGCCACACCTGTGTGCCGCGGTTGCTGATGCTGATCAGCCTGAACTTGACCCCGCCGTGGTGCTGTGACTTCTGTGCGATCGATTCCGGCTGGTCAATGCTTTCGATGAACATGTCAACTCCAACGATCTTTTCCTCTTCCATTTCCCTGGTGACCATCATGGAGTTTTTCTGCAGGTCGAACACCGTTTGGGTCTTTGCGTGGTTCGGCAGTTCTTCGCGCGCGCCGATCGAAGGCTTACGACCGAAATTGGAAATGATGGCATCGGCAAACTGCGTCGTATTCAGTGCCGGTTTGGAACGGTCGCCGAAGTCGCCGGTGCGGAGACCCTGCTCCAGTGTGTACAGCAACGCGTTTTCTATGACGGCCGCATGCTGCAGCAGCCCGAGGTGGCGAAGCATAGCGAGCCCGCTCAGCAACAGGGCTGTTGGATTTGCAATGTTCTTCCCCGCAATATCCGGTGCAGTTCCATGAACCGCTTCAAAGATGGAAATGTGATCACCGATGTTGGCAGAGGGAGCGAAGCCAAGGCCACCGACAAGACCGGCGCAGAGGTCAGAAATGATATCTCCCTGCAGGTTGGTCATCACCACTACATCATACTGGTCGGGCTTTACCACCAGCTGCATCGCGAGGTCATCCACGATCTTATCATCTGCTTTCAGGTCGGGATATTCTTTCGCCACTTCGTAAAAACAATCCAGGAATAACCCGTCCGTCAGCTTCATGATGTTCGCCTTGTGGCCGCAGGTGATGCGACGTGCTTTTTTCTGGCGTGCCATCTCAAATGCGTAGCGGATCACCTGCATGCTGCCGGGCCTTGTAATGAAGCGGCGGCTGAGCGCCACGTCATGTGTCAGCATATGTTCAATTCCACCATATGTATCTTCAATATTCTCACGAACAATGGTAATGTCGATGGGAATGCCCGCCTTGCTGAAAACGGTGTCGACACCGTGCAGGGTCTGAAAGGTTCTTTTGTTGGCGTAAGTATTCCACGTTTTGCGGGCGGTAACGTTCACACTTTTTACCCCCTTGCCTTTGGGAGTTTCCATCGGGCCTTTGAACAGAATCCCAAGGTCTTCAATAACCTGCTGGGCTTCCGGGGTCATCCCGTTGGAAAAACCTTTGTCGAACACCCATTTGCCCATATCAACAAATTGATATTCAAGGGCTACATTGTTTGCCTGGAAAATCTTCAGCACAGCTTCCATGATTTCAGGACCGATCCCATCGCCCTTTGCAACCGCTATTTTCATATCAGGTCATTGAGGTTTTTGTGCCGCAAAAATAGTCCTTGTGGAATCTTTTACGCTAAATAAATCGGATATAAATTGTGGCAGCAA
>DASUVB010000558.1:0-2410 GCA_036373835.1 Flavisolibacter sp.
CAGGTCGTGGTAGACCAGGGCCTGGTGTCTGCCACCGGTGCGGAACTCAGCTCCAACATCCAGGTCACTATGATAACGGAACTGGATATGAGCGACAAGTTTCCGCTGATCTCCGACAGCGCGCTGGTGGAACTGGTGCAGCGGCAGACATTCAAATACTTCTGGGATTTCGGTCACCCCGTGAGCGGTCTTGCCCGTGAAAGAAATTCTTCCGGTGATCTTGTGACGACGGGAGGCTCAGGCTTTGGTGTCATGGCCATCGTCGCCGGCGTGCACCGCAATTTCATTACCCGGGCGGAAGGACTGGCACGGATGCAGAAGATCGTCGGCTTTTTGAAAAATACGGCGCAAACCTTCAAGGGAGCGTATCCGCACTGGCTGAGCGGCACTACGGGCAATGTGATCCCTTTCAGCACCAAGGACAATGGCGCCGACCTGGTGGAAACTTCATTCCTGATGATGGGCCTCCTGACCGCGCGCCAGTTTTTTGACGGCGCGGGCGCGGAAGAAACAGCACTTCGCAACGACATCAACATCCTGTGGCACGGGGTGCAGTGGAGCTGGTTCCGCCAGAACAACCAGAATGTGCTGTACTGGCACTGGAGCCCCAACTACAACTGGGACATGAACCACCAGCTCAAAGGATGGAACGAAGCACTGGTCACCTATGTACTGGCGGCGTCGTCCCCAACGTACAGCATTCCCAAGATCGTCTACGACAACGGATGGGCCAGCAACGGTGGGATGGTAAACGGGAACACCTATTACGGTTATGTGTTGCCGTTAGGTCCGCACCTCGGAGGTCCCCTGTTCTTTGCGCACTATTCTTTCCTGGGGATCAACCCCGTGCAGCTTTCCGACGCTTATGCAAATTACTGGACTCAGAATACAAACCACACCCTCATCAACCGGGCGTACTGTATCGCTAATCCCGGGAATTTTTACGGCTACAGTGATTCGTGCTGGGGTCTTACTGCCAGCGATGATATTAATGGCTACCGGGCACATTCTCCCACCAATGATAACGGTGTGATCTCGCCCACGGCTGCGCTGTCTTCCTTCCCATATACGCCGAATGAATCCATGAAGGTGCTGAAGTTCCTGTATTACAAGCTGGGAGATAAGCTGTGGGGCCCGTACGGTTTTTATGATGCGTTTTCACTTCACGAACCGTGGTTCACAACATCCACGCTGGCAATCGACCAGGGGCCTATCATTGTCATGATGGAAAACTACCGGAGCGGGCTGCTTTGGAACCTTTTTATGAGCTGCCCGGAAGTTAAAGCAGGCATGCTGAGCCTGGGATTTCAAAGCCCGAATTTGTAGTATGCTGAATCGTTTTCAAATATTGAATGTGTTCGCCTGCCTGCTTCTGCTGTCGTGTGCGGCACGCAGAAGTTCCACCATGTCGGCGGCGGATGAAAAAATGTTTACAGACGTGCAGCAACGCACCTTCCAGTATTTCTGGGATGGTGCCGAACCTGTCAGCGGGCTGGCACGGGAACGATATCATATGGATGATGTCTACCCGCAAAACGACAAGATGGTTGTTACCAGTGGTGGTGGGGGATTTGGCGTGATGGCGATCCTCGTGGGTATCGAAAGAGGTTTTATTACAAGGGAAGCAGGCGTGGAGCGATTTGAGAAGATCCTGCATTTCCTGGAGACTGCCGACCGCTTTCACGGCGCATGGCCGCACTGGTGGAATGGAGAAACGGGCAGGGTCAAGCCGTTCAGTGCCAAGGACGACGGCGGCGACCTGGTGGAGACCTCCTTTATGATACAGGGCCTGCTGTGTGTGCGGCAATATTTCAGGAACGGCAACGACAGGGAGAAAGCAATTGCAGCAAGGATAGATGCGCTGTGGCGCGCGGTGGAATTTGACTGGTACCGCAACGGCAAGAATGTTTTGTACTGGCACTGGAGCCCGAATTATGGTTGGGAGATGAACTTTGCCGTTACCGGCTACAATGAGTGCCTGATCATGTACGTGCTGGCGGCATCTTCGCCCACGCATCCTGTACCGGCTTCGGTGTACCACGAAGGCTGGGCGCGCAGCGGAGCGATAAAAGATACCGTGACAACATACGGCTACCAGCTGACGCTGTCGCACAATGGCGCCCCGGTCTACGGAGGCCCGCTGTTCTGGGCGCATTATTCTTACCTGGGTCTGGATCCGCGCGGGTTGAAGGACCAGTACGCCGACTACTGGCAGCACAATACAAATCATACGCTGATCAACCGGCAATGGTGCATTGAAAACCCTTTGAAGTATAAAGGCTATGGTCCCGATAGCTGGGGCCTCACGTCAAGTTATTCAATGAAGGGATACGCAGGACATGCACCCGGTGAAAACAGGGATCGCGGTGTCATCTCGCCCACGGCGGCACTGTCGTCCATGCCCTACACG
>DASUVB010000559.1:0-3562 GCA_036373835.1 Flavisolibacter sp.
ACACGACACTCGCGAAAAAAACGATCCGTGCATATGCCCGGAAAGGCTCCTGCGCCGACAGGAAGGTAATGGCCGCAAGTACCAGCCACAAGGCCGGTAAACCATAAACACGTAAGAGTATCTTCCATTTCATACCGCTCACCTTAACATTAACCTTTAACCTTAGACTTTAAACGTCAGATTTCATAGTATTTAACGCCATTTTGCCGGAGAAAATCCTTGATGATATCAGCATGAATACACCATCCCACGTGCAGGAACGGCTGGTTGCTGACACGGATCGTCTTACCGCTGGCCTGGATCTCCTGGTTGCGCATGTCGAAACCAAGGTGCAGGTGCTTGGTTGAAAACTGCATGCCATACACCGTGCCGTGTTCGTCAAAAAGAGGGCCTCCGCTTTGCCCCCGCAGGCCTGGCGTACTGAGCTCAATGCCAAAAATGCGCTGCCCGTCGTGGAGTTGCCGTGTCACCATCCCGTCAATGGGGAAATAGGGTGTGCTTACGTTCAGGTCCGTCCACTCTATGTCATCCGATTCGCGGTTGTACCTGAAATTCGAGAACTCCGGGAACGGGTACCCCAGGCGGCACAGCATTTTCCCGGGCTTCACGCTGCCGGAGTCCTTTGCAAACCGTGCAAAGGATTCGTAAGCCGGGTTTTTAAAGTCGTTGATCCTGATGATCGCCAGGTCATACTGCGGGTGTAACGCGCTGGTATAGGTCAGTTGCGGCTCACGCGTAGCGCGAACAAAGATCTCCTTCAACTGGATCGTCACATTTTCGCGGTACCCGTACCTGTTCTCCAGATCCCGGATGCGCTGGTTGTAATTCTTCTTGCCGAGCTGGTCACGCTCCTCCTTAAAAGCTACGTAACGCCTGTTCATGTTGTCCCGGTTCAACAGCAATTCTGCAACATGCCTGCAGGTGACGGCACAGCCTTCCTCGTTCACAAAAAACAGTGTGGCTGCACCAGGACACACCGTGAGCTCACCATAATCCCTGCTGATGGTGCACACCGGCGTGGTATAGCGTATGATCTCTTCAATGGCCTTCTCAAACATTGTTTGTCATTGTAATCATGAACCGGTTACCCTCCTGTAAATCGTCTCTGTTGCCTTTGTCTCCTGTCCCTCCGGCGTCACATTATATGCGGTGATGATCACTTCATCATCGCTCACCATTTCAAGCGTGGTGCGCCATCCCCAGTGCTGCTCGGCTTCGGGAGTTACATAGGCATAGCTGCCCAGGACGTTCATGCGGTCTTCTCCTTTTTTGCCTTCTGAAAACATGATGGCCGACCCGTTGTGAAAGGAGTCGATCCAGGCACACTGGAACTTCCGCAGCTCCAGGTGATAGCCAAAGATGGCCATGCCTGTGATGGGTTTGTCACCAAAGCGGCTGGTATATTCATGCAGGATGAAACGTCCGTCGAGCAGGAGCTTCATCGTTCCCTTAATCGATGATGTATCTACCGGCGGTCCCGGTTCAAACCACGTGCTGGTCGTTCCTTCCCATTCACCCACCAGCCGGCTCAACTGGTAATGTACGCCCGATGCTTTCGATTCCTCAAGCTTGCCCATAATGATTGTTTAATGGAAAAAATGTTTCCGGTAAATTACATACCCATTCATTCCCGTACCCTCGAATTCTTTAAAAATACGCCTCATGCTGGATATCGTCATTGAAGCACGCTCCGCTTCGCTTGCTACCGGCCTGGACGTCCGGCGGATCCTGCCGTTCCGCTCGCGCCGCATGGTCGGACCTTTTATTTTCATGGATCACGCAGGCCCTGTGGCAGTATCACCTTCCGAAGCGCGGTCTATGGACGTGCTGCCCCACCCGCATATCGGCTTGTCCACCGTGAGTTATCTTTTTGGCGGCCAGGTGACGCACCGCGACAGTCTTGGTGTGGAGCAGGTGATCCGGCCGGGTGAGGTAAACTGGATGACGGCGGGCAGTGGCATTGCGCATTCCGAGCGCTTCGAGGAACCGGGCGCGCTGGCAGGCGGCGGGCTGGAAATGATCCAGACCTGGGTGGCACTGCCGGAAAAAGATGAGGAGTCGTCACCATCTTTCAGCAACTACAAGCCGGAACAACTGCCGGTATTCACGGATACGGGTGTATGGATGCGCCTCATTGCCGGTAATGCATACGGCCTGTTGAATGATGTAAAGACCCATTCGCCGCTATTCTACCTCCACGTGGTGCTGCAACCCGGTGCCCGGTTCGGGCTGCCGCATGAACATCCCGAACGCGGCATCTATATCGCCAAAGGCAGCATTGAAGTCGGTGGCAATACCTATCGCCCGGGACAGATGCTGGTATTTTCAACGGGTGTGGACCCTGTGATCCTTGCGAAGGAACACACCACGCTGATGATGCTGGGCGGGGCGCCCGTCGGCGACCGCTATATCTGGTGGAATTTTGTTTCCTCGAGGAAAGAAAGGATCGAACAGGCCAAGGAGGACTGGAAGCAGGGTCGTATCCTGCTGCCTCCTACCGATAACCTGGAGTTTGTCCCGCTGCCCGAAGACCGCAGCAGGCCTGCGGGGGGTCCGCCGGCTCCTGAACCACTTTCGTAACCACCGGCTATTTGCTCAACGGTGTTCCCTGTAAATTGGCCAGGTACCACCTGCCATCTCTGCGGATAAACACCTTTGTGAAATACGATGACGAAGTTGTTACGGTGCCATCCTTCCTGGTTTCCACGTCCAGCTTACCATTCAGGATGGCGGTGTTACCATAAACGCGAACCGAAAGATCATGGGGCTTCATGGTCATGCTACCCGGCTGGGCGCCGCGCATCGATTCCAGGACCTGCTGCTTTGTGGCCACTACTCCATTTTTGCTGATGCGGATATAGTCGTCGGTCACGTAACCCGCGTAGGTTTGCAGGTCGCCCTTTTCGAGGAGTGATGCCAGGTAGAATTCCAGCTTTATGATCTCCTCTTGCGCAGCCTTGTTATCGTCTGCCGTGAAAGTTGTGGTGGTCTGGGCCGTTGCCATTGTCGTGGCGGCGGTCAATAGTAAGATGGCCAGCATCCGTTTCATACAAAATTGTTTATGCATGATTCATTCGGATGCGGAGAACGGCTTTCAGGAAATGGTATGTTGCAAAGATGAGAAAATCACTCGCAGCGTTAATCGATCTGCCCTTTTGCTTTCAGCCAGACGACATCCAGGCCTGTTGCCCTGCGCAGCGCAGCCAGTTCTTCGGGTGTGGCATAACCCACCACAAAGTCCTGGCCGCCCGTGTGGTAAAAGGTGAACCTCCCGGTGGTTTTATATTTTTCCGCAAGCTCCTGCACGCGGTCGAAGAGCGTGCCGTCCACCCAGTCGTCATCTATCTTCAGGTCCCATTTATACGTTTCGCCCCTGCAGGTAAAGCGGACCCAGGCCCTGCGTTCATCGATACTCACATAGTCGGACAGGTTTTCGAAGGCCAGCTCCCCGTTGGTAAGCCGTGACAGGTTGGACATGATGTCCACGTAATCGCCATGATCCTCGATGGCTTCCGCGTCCAGGTTCCATACCTTGTTGGTCAGCGGCGTCCAGGGCGCGCGT
>DASUVB010000560.1:0-2774 GCA_036373835.1 Flavisolibacter sp.
GAACGCGAGGTGAAGGACAGGAACCGCAAGGTGGCCGACACCGAGAACCGCATCAAACAGAAAGAACTCGGCCTGAACCAGAAGACCGAACAGCTGGAACGCCAGATCAAGGAAAACGAAGCCATCAAGCAGAACCTGAACCGCCAGATCGAGGTCGTGAACACGCGCCAGGCCGAACTGGAAAGGCACCAGGAAGAGCATACACGACGCCTGGAAAAGATCTCGGGTCTTACGGCCGAAGAAGCAAAGGCACAACTCGTCGAAGGCCTGAAGCAGGAAGCCCATTCACAGGCACTGGGACTGCAGCAGGAGATCATTGACGAAGCCAAGCAAAAAGCGAACAAGGAAGCCCGCAAGATCATCATACAAAGTATTCAGCGAACAGCAGCCGAACAGGCCATCGAAAACGCTATCACGGTATTCAACCTTGAAAGTGACGAGATCAAGGGCCAGATCATCGGCCGTGAAGGACGGAACATCAGGGCCATTGAAGCCGCTACGGGAGTTGACCTGATCGTAGACGATACGCCCGAAGCCATTATCCTTTCCTGCTTCGACCCGCTGCGCAGGGAGATCGCCCGGCTGTCGCTCCAGCGACTCGTGGCCGATGGGAGGATCCATCCGGCCCGCATTGAAGAAGTAGTGGAAAAGACGCGCCGGCAGCTGGAAGAGCAGGTGATGGAGATTGGTGAACGCACGGTCATCGAGCTGGGCATCCATGGACTTCACAAAGAACTGGTCCGCATGGTCGGTAAGATGCGGTTCCGTTCATCATACGGACAGAACCTGCTGATGCACAGCCGCGAAGTGGCGAACCTTTGCGGTGTGATGGCTTCAGAGCTCGGACTCAATCCAAAGCTGGCCAAGCGTGCGGGACTCCTGCACGACATCGGGAAGGTACCGGACGAGGAGACTGAATTGAGTCATGCGCTCCTGGGCGCCAAGCTGGCTGAGAAATACGGTGAAAATCCCGCGATCATCAATGCAATTGGCGCGCACCACGACGAGATGGAAATGCAGTATGTCATTTCGCCGATCGTGCAGGCCTGCGACGCCATCAGTGGCGCCCGTCCCGGTGCCCGCCGCGAGATCATGCAGCAGTACCTGCAACGGATCAAGGAACTTGAGAACCTGGCCCAGGCCTATTCGGGTGTTGAAAAAGCATATGCGATCCAGGCCGGCCGCGAGCTCCGTGTGATCGTTGAGGCAGACAAGGTCACCGACCAGGAAAGCGAAAAGCTGTCATTCGAGATCGCACAGAAGATCCAGACCGAAATGACCTACCCCGGCCAGATCAAGGTTACGGTCATCCGGGAGAAGCGGGCCGTGAACGTAGCCCGGTAAGCTTTTCAGTGCAGGAAGTAACTGTTAATCTTTATTAAATACCGGCCAGGGCGTGTTTTATTTACGCGCCTGCAGTCCGCCCAGGTGTGAATTTATTTGGTTAATCTGCTGTTTGCCATTACCTTTGCCTCCCTAAATTTTGAGTTATGAACGCTGCTGTTGCCTATATCCACGAACAACTTACAGGCAGGAAGGAATTCCCCCAGTTCAAAGCAGGTGATAATATCACTGTGAACTATAAGATCATTGAAGGTAACAAAGAAAGGATCCAGTCGTTCCGCGGCGATGTGATCAAGAAGCAGGGCGAAGGTGCCACGGCAACCTTTACGGTGCGCAAGATTTCCGACGGCATCGGCGTGGAAAGGGTATTCCCGTTTTTTTCCCCGAACATCGACTCCATCATCCTGAACAAATCCGGCCGCGTACGTCGTGCGAAACTGTACTACCAGCGCGAACGCAGTGGTAAGAGCGCCAGGATCCAGGAAAAGAAAAGAGCACTGGAAACAGCTTAATATCTGATAAGAATCATATGGGAAGCGCCTTTAACAGGCGCTTTTTTATGCAAAATATTTGCATCTTGCAGGACGCAAAGGGTAATTTCGAATACCTTTGTCTTCAATTCATCAATAAAATCCATCAAAATGGGTCCGTTTGGTTTCAATGAAATTCTGGTTGTTCTGGTGATCGTACTGCTGCTGTTCGGCGGCCGTAAGATTCCCGAACTGATGCGTGGACTGGGCCGTGGTATCCGCGAATTCAATGATGCTAAGAACAATGTCCGCAAGGAGATTGAAGAAGGTGCCAATGACAAAGACCGTCCCAAAACATCCACTACATCCCAGCCAGAGCCCCACTAAAGCTTATTGTTCTCATTCAGTTCAATTGAGCAGTATCACACCGGCCTGAAACAGGGCCTGTACACCTGCACGCAGGCAGTGAAGCATTATCTTGCTGCCATCCGTCGTCAGGAACACCTCAATGCATTCGCGGAAGTATTTGAAGAAGAAGCGCTGGAAACGGCCCGTCGTCTCGACACCATGCCCGTCACCGGGGCCCTGCATGGTGTTGTCACAGGCATCAAGGACAACCTTTGTTACGCGGGCCACGCGGCTGGCGCAGCATCCCGCATCCTGCAGGGGTTTACAGCGCCTTATTCCGCCACGGCAGTTCAGCGGCTGGTTGACGCGGGCGCCATCATCATCGGCCGGCAGAACTGCGATGAATTCGGCATGGGTTCCACCAATGAAAATTCATATTACGGACCTGTCCTGAACCCGGTAAATACGGCGCACGTTGCCGGTGGCTCCTCGGGAGGCAGTGCGGCTGCCGTAGGCGCAGGGCTGTGTATGGCTGCGCTGGGTACGGATACCGGTGGTTCGGTGCGACTTCCGGCATCCTTCTGCGGGGTCGTTGGTTTCAAACCCGGTTAT
>DASUVB010000561.1:0-4459 GCA_036373835.1 Flavisolibacter sp.
TGCGAAACAGCGATCAATAAGGAACTGGTGCGGGGGTGGAATATTTCGCCGGCAAATGCTTTCCTCGAACGCAGGGTTAAATCGGTCGTCGCCAGCCTGTGGAAAGTAGACGATGAAGCGACCAGTGTGCTGATGAACGAGTTTTACCGGGGACTCAGCCGGAACCTTGACAAGGTGGATGCACTGCGGGCCGCGCAGGAAAAGCTGAGCCGCGATCCCAGGTTTTCGCACCCGTTTTTCTGGGGCGCCTTTGTTCTGTACGGAGAATGGAAATAATGAAAAATTCACACGCAATATGAAAAAGTCCATCATCATCTGCAGCATTTTGCTGCTCACGCTACGCTTCGTGCACGCTCAGGAACCATACCGGGGCGTTTGTGCCTTCCAGGTGCCGGAAGACGCGCTGCTGACTCAGGGTATCGACACCGTGCCCGGCCGGGGCCTTGCTCAGAATTATTTTTTATGGGATAACGGTGCCACGATCAATGTGAAATTCATGCCGGGCGGGAGCAAAAAGCTGCGCGACGACGTGGTCCGGTACGCAAAGTTGTGGGAGCAGTATGCCAACATCCGTTTCAACTTTGTAGCCGACAATGCATCCAACGCGCATATACGTGTAAAGCTGACGGATCGTGATGGTGCCTGGTCGCACCTTGGCACCAAATGCAATATGATCTCGCAGCAACAGCATACCATGAACCTGGACACGGTCGGGTTTTTGAAAGTGGCCGGTGAGAATTACTGGCGCGGAACCATCATCCATGAATTTGGTCATGCCCTGGGCCTTCTTCATGAACAGGGGTATCCCGGTGCGGTAAACTGGAATAAGCAGAACCTGTACAAATATTACTGGGAGACTAACAAATGGGATACAGCGATGGTAAATGCGCAGGTCTTCGAGATCTACGACCAGTTCTATACCAATGGCACCGTGTACGATCCGAAGTCGGTGATGCATTACTCCGTTGCAGCCTGGCAGACGACTGATGGGAAGACCGTAGCCGACAACAATGACCTTTCCGAGGGAGATAAGAAGCTTATCAGCGCCCTCTACCCGAAAACCGGGAGCCGCCTGAATGAAGTGCCGAGAGTAAGCCTGCTGAAAGTAAGCAACACATTCTCGATATCCAGCGACAACGCGCGCGGCCGTGTGCAGATATTCCCATCTTTTGAGCTGCAGACCAGTTCCCGTCTCGGCGAGGTCTGGTGTGTGGCGCAGTTCTTTGATGAAAAAGGCATGGCTATCATGGACAACGATGGCTACTACAATTGGGGTGGCGGAGTGGCTGCGTACACGAAGCTGAACCTGCTGCCCAATACTAAAACCAGCTACAATTCAGGGGTTAAGAACCTCGAGCTTTCCATTCCCCTGGAGCAGATACCTGGTTACGAGGGGAAAAAGGTGCTGGTACAGACAAAAGCGTACCTGTTCGACCCGGTCAACAAAAAACTGATCCCGCTGTTTTTTTCGGATCCCATTGAGTACAGGATTCCGCAGCGTACGATGTAAAGAAGGGGCTACGGCCCCTTTTTTATTGCATGGTGCGGGCATCATACCGGCAACGTTTCAGTAAAATGCCGCAATTTTGCTCCCGTCGTTAACCTTTCATTAACCGATCGGCCAATACATTTGTTGAATTAACCAATTTTATGAGAAGAATCGTGCTTATCCTCCTGGCTGTTTGTACAGCAGGTGTTGTTTTCGCCCAGACGGACACTGCCTCCAAAAGACCGCCCCTGCGTTCCACGGCCGCGGCCCGTGGAAATGATCATTTCATGCTGCAGCTGGGCTACCTGAGCTGGCAGGACAAGCCGGATTCCATCCGCACAACAGGCTTCCCGCGCACCTTCAGCATGCATTTCCTGTTTGCATTTCCTTTCAAGACTAACCCGAAGTGGAGCGCCGCCATCGGTGCCGGCTTTTCTTCGGAAAACATGTATTTCGAGCGCATGTATGTCGGCATCAAGGATGCCACCAGCACGCTGGTATTCCAGGACCTGAAGGATACCACGCATTTCAAAAAGTACAAGCTGTCCAATACTTTCCTGGAAGCGCCGGTAGAGCTGCGCTTCACCTCCAACCCCGATGATGATGCACACAGCATCAAGGTTGCAGTCGGCGCCAAGGTGGGCACCATGCTCAGCGCAATGGTAAAGGGTAAGAACCTTGAGGACAAGAACGGTAATACGATCCTTGAGTACACTTCCAAGGAGAAGAACAAGAAATTCTTCAATAACAACAGGCTGTCCGTGACCGGCAGGCTGGGTTATGGCCACTTCAGCGTTTTCGGCACCTATAGTGTAACACCTTTGTTCAAGGAAGGCGTGGCAGCAGCTATGCGGCCAATGACCATTGGCCTAACCCTGAGCGGCTTATAATTTCTGCACCCGTGAAGCGATCCGCACCGGGTCGCTTTCCGGTTCAATACAACGACATGCTGGACAAAAGGAACCGGATCAAGAAGGAAGAGCGTGCCATCCTGGTAGGCGTGGTCCACAAGGATCAAACGGAACAGGAGGTACACGAATACCTGGACGAGCTGGCCTTCCTGGCAGAAACAGCGGGCGCCGTCGCCGTAAAAAAATTCGTTCAAAAGCTGCAGCATCCGGACAGCCGCACCTATGTGGGCAAGGGCAAGCTGGAAGAGATCCGTAAATACGCGGAAGGCCGTGACATCAACATGCTCATTTTCGACGATGAGCTGAGCGGCGCACAGATCACCAACATCGAAAAGGCCACGGACGTCAAGACCATCGACCGTTCCGACCTGATCCTCGACATTTTTGCCCGGCGCGCCAAGACCGCGCAAGCCAAGGCGCAGGTGGAGCTGGCGCAGTACCAGTACATCCTCCCGCGGCTTCGTGGTATGTGGAAGCACCTGGAACGTCTCGGTGGCGGTATCGGTACCAGGGGTCCCGGTGAAACGGAGATCGAAACCGACCGGCGGATCGTGCGCGACAAGATTACCCTGCTGCGCAAGCGCCTCGCCGAGATCGACAAGCAGGCATTCACACAACGCAAGGATCGCGGTGAATTCATCAGGGTAGCATTGGTCGGCTATACCAACGTGGGCAAAAGCACCATCATGAACCTCCTCAGCAAGACCGATGTGCTGGCGGAGAACAAATTGTTTGCAACGCTTGATACGACTACGCGCAAGCTGGTGTACGAGAACACGCCGTTTCTCCTGAGCGATACCGTAGGTTTCATCAGGAAGCTGCCGCACCACCTGGTGGAAAGCTTCAAGAGCACACTCGACGAGGTGCGCGAGGCAGACATCCTGCTGCACGTCGTTGACATTTCGCACCCGGCATACGAAGACCAGCTGGGTGTGGTGAACAAGACCCTCCAGGAGCTGAAAGCCTTTGACAAACCGATCCTCACCATCTTCAACAAGATGGACCTGTATATCAAGAACACATTTGACGAATGGCTGGACGACCAGACGAAGGAGCACATCCTGGATGAGCTGAAGGCGCGCTGGGACCGCGAGACCAACGGCAACGCCATCTTCATTTCCGCGCTGGAGCGCACGAACATCGACCAGTTGCGCAAGACCATCCTCGACAAGGTGCGTGAGCTGTACCGCATTCGCTACCCGTATAAGACTGAATTTTTTTACTGATCAAACGACCACCATTGCGCTGGGTAAAAATTGCAGGATCCGTGGATGAAATAAACTTTGGCCCCAACCTGCTGGCTGAAGTGGATGCCGACGGTAAAAAGATCTGCATTGGCCGCTACCAGCAGGAGCTTTTCGCTTTCGCACACAAATGCCCGCACGCGAGCGGCTACCTCGCCGACGGCTATATCGACCCCCTCGGAAATGTTGTGTGTCCCGTGCACCGCTACAAGTTCTGCATGCGCAATGGGCGCAACGTCAGCGGCGAAGGCTATTACCTGAAGCACTGGCCGGTGGAGGTCCGGGATGATGGCGTGTATGTGGGCCTTGAGAAGAACCGGTTGTTTGGGCTGATCGGAGACTGAATCGCAGATCACAGATTTGAGATCGCAGATTTGATGGTTCGCTGTTTGCGGTTCGCGGTTCGCTGGTTCGCGGTTCGCCGTGGTGAGAAAACTTCACCCACCGATAAGCTATTGTTCAACAATTGTTCAACCATTTATCCAGGGGTTTAACGGCTTAACAGTTTAACAGCTTAGGGCAATAACCACTGCGTGCAAAACTCCATGATCGCCATGGCCACCGTGGTTAAAAATTCACTCCGTTCAGCTATTTCAACTATCGTTCAACCATCGTTCAACTATTGTTCAACCAATTGATCGCAGATTTGATGAATCATAGATTTGGCGATCTGAAGATCTGGTGGTTTGCGGTTCGCGGTTCGCGGTTCGCTCGTTCGCGGTTCGCGGTTCGCTCGTTCGCGGTTCGCTGGTTCGCGGTTCGCCGTGGTGAGAAACTTCATCCACCGTTAAACTATTGTTCAACCATTTATCCAG
>DASUVB010000562.1:0-2418 GCA_036373835.1 Flavisolibacter sp.
ATTCCCGAACAGTGCCAGGGCCGAGGAGATCGACTACATGAGGGCATATGCCTTCTACAAGCAGTCTCCCAAAGCCGAGCTGGACCAGACCAACACCCTGCGTGCCATCGCGCTGATGCAGGCTTTCATCAATACCCACCCCGGTTCTGCCCGCAATAAGGAGGCAACGGCTATCATCGATGAATTGCGCCTGAAGCTGGAGGTCAAGGATGCAAAAGCGGCCCAGCTGTATTTTGACATGGGCCAATTCAGGGCCGCAGCTGTAGCGTTTAACAACCTGCTCAGTGAATACCCTGATACCCAGAAGGGCGATGAGTATAAAATGATGGCCATCCGTTCGTACTTCCGGTTTGCAGAGTTGAGCGTAGAGGAAAAAAAGGCCGAACGCTTTGAAAAGGTCATCGAGGAGTGCAATGACTTCGTCGACCGTTTCCCGGAAAGTGGTTTCGGTAAGGAAGTCCAGGAATATTTAACCCAGTCGCAAAACATATTAAAAACATACAATAATGAGCCTGCTCAGACGTCAACTTAGTATCAGCACCTCTAACAACATTGAAACACGGGATGTGAATGACCTGAAAAGCATGACCGGCAACCTGTATGAATCCATTTCCATCATTGCCAAGCGTGCCAACCAGATCAACATCACCCTCAAGGAGGAGCTGCATAACAAGCGGGAGGAGTTCGCCAGCCATACGGATTCTTTAGAGGAGATCCACGAGAACAAGGAGCAGATCGAGATCTCCAAGGCATACGAGCGCATGCCAAATCCCGCCCTTCTGGCCACCCAGGAATTTATAGAAGAAAAAGTCTACTACAGGAAGAACGAAGACGACCTGTTCCAGTAAGCTGCACATATTTTTGTGAAAGCGGTCCCGTCACAGGCGGGATCGCTTTTCTGTTTATATATATTACTTTAGCACCATGCTGTCAGGCAGGAAAATATTACTGGGCATCACCGGGAGCATCGCGGCTTATAAGATCCCCCTGCTCGTACGCGAGCTGGTGAAGAATGGCGCGGTGGTCCGGGTGATCATGACACCGGCATCGGGGGATTTTGTTTCGAGACTCACCCTGTCCACGCTGTCCAGGAACGAGGTGCTTGTGGATCTTTTCGATGAAAAGTCCTGGGCCAACCATGTGATGCTCGGGAGATGGGCGGATATGATGCTCATCGCACCACTGAGCTGCAACACACTTTCAAAAATGGCCTCAGGCCAGTGCGATAACCTGCTGCTTGCTACCTACCTGTCGGCCACCTGCCCCGTGGCGGTAGCCCCGGCAATGGACGAGGACATGTGGCATCACCCGGCAACGAAGGCCAACCTTTCAAAGCTGGGGGAACAGGGCTGCACGGTCCTGCCGGTGGCGTATGGTGAGCTGGCCAGCGGGCTTACAGGAGAGGGCAGGATGGCGGAACCGGCCGAGATCTTCCACTTTATTGTCAGCTTCCTGGAACAGAAAGACCAGTTGAAGGGCAAAAAAGCACTTGTCACTGCGGGTCCCACATACGAATCCATTGATCCTGTACGTTTTATCGGCAACCATTCCTCCGGGAAGATGGGTTATGCCATCGCAACCGAACTTTCCAACCGCGGCGCAGAGGTGACGCTGGTAAGCGGGCCGGTTCCCGGGATGAAGGTCGGATCGGGCATCAGGGTGCTGAAGGTGCGGTCGGCGGAAGAAATGTACCAGGCCTGCCTGTCGTATGGAACGGAAGCTGATATCACGGTCATGGCGGCCGCAGTTGCTGATTATACACCCGTGGAAGTATCGGCGCAGAAGATCAAGAAAACGGGTGATGAATTAACATTAACACTGAAGAAGACGCCGGATATTTTGCGGACTTTTGGACAGCAGAAAAAGGACAACCAGGTGCTGGTGGGCTTTGCACTGGAAACGGACGATGAACGGAAACATGCCCTGTCCAAGCTGGAAGATAAAAATGCCGACCTGATGGTGCTGAATTCTCTCAATGATGAAGGAGCCGGGTTCGGCGGCGATACCAACAAGGTGACCCTGTTTTTCAGGGATGGAAAGGAAAAACGTTTTGAGCTGAAAACCAAGGCTGCGGTTGCGAAAGATATTGTTGACTCTATAACTGAATTGCTTTCATGAAATTTTTAGTATCCGTTGTCCTGTTGCTGGTGGTGTCCGTTGCGGATGCCCAGGAGTTACAGGCGAAGTTGTCCATCCAGGCCGGGATGGTGAGCACCCAGGTGGACAAGAAGACCTTCCAGACGCTGCAGACCGCGCTGACCAATTTCATCAATAACCGCAAATGGACGAATGAAACGTTCCAGCCGCAGGAACGGATCAAGTGTAATTTCCTGCTGACGATCGAACAGGACCTTGGGCAGAATGTTTTCAAGGCATCACTGACCGTGCAGGCCGCGCGGCCGGTGTACAATACCACGT
>DASUVB010000563.1:0-2220 GCA_036373835.1 Flavisolibacter sp.
CGGACGCGGGGATGCCACTGCGCCCTCATATTTTTGGCGAGGGTCGAATCGATCCGCTGGACATCCCTCAGGGCATAAAGTGACATTTCAAACAGTACCGAATATGAAAATTCGGGGTCATCTGCTTCCGAAGCTGCCAGGAAAGCGACAAAATTCGCCTCATTTTCCTTTGCGTAGCCGACCTGGTGGGCCATCTCGTGCAGCAGGACGAATGGCTTGAGGAAAACAGGCATACTGGTCTTCAGCTGCGCCTCTCCGGAAAACGGGTTGTAATACCCGGTAAACCCGAAATAATGGCCAACCTGGCTGAATAGCGACGATTTGAGGCTGGGATATCTATACCTGAGGAACGGGTACCTGCCCGCTGCCTTCCCATACACGGCGATGCCATGCCTGTACAGCACCTTATGATCTCCCATCTGTGCCATCCGGCGATCTTCCACCCGCCCGGCCGCCTCGTTCAATTGCGTCACCAGTTCCTGTGTCAGCCGGAAAAGGTCTTCCCGGGCTGCAGTGCTATCCACGGAGAGGCCAAGTTGCGGCGAGATGCCCTGGCGGTTGTAATTCAGACCCCACGAAAGGTTGAAAATCACGTAGACCAGCAATACCAGCATCACCACCCGTCGCAGCACGGACCGGGAAAACCACGCACGCCCTTCCCGGCGAACCAGGCTCCGGGTCAGCCGGATCAACGTAACAAGCAGGTATACCCCGGCCGCGAGGTACAGCAGGTCGCCTATGGAAAACGGGATCCATCCCAGCACGAT
Organism: Flavisolibacter sp.; assembly: GCA_036373835.1. Taxonomy (GTDB): domain Bacteria; phylum Bacteroidota; class Bacteroidia; order Chitinophagales; family Chitinophagaceae; genus Flavisolibacter. The sequence continues at coordinate 768 of DASUVB010000563.1, forward strand.
CCGCTGCACAGACGACACAGCCGGGTAAATGCCGTAGGTATAGTATCGCTCTACAAGGGAGGGGAAAAAAGCAAAAAGCCTGATAAGGACAGCGAGCGCCAGTAAAATGATTAATTTCCGGTCGCGCAGCAGGCTTTTGAGCATGTTTTCCAGGCAGATTTCGTTAAAATCTCCGGGCAAATTACTCCTTTTGAGCTGATTTCCTTTACCTTTGCGCTCCCGAATTAAGTCGGGGATCCAGGCAGATGAGCAGCAGGCGCGAATTCGAAATAGCTTTTGTGGGCTTGAAGCCGGGGGTTCACGAGTTCTTTTACAAAGTTGACGACCGTTTTTTCGAGGAGTATAACGAGCAGGATTTCCATGCGGCCGAGGCCAATGTGAAGCTTAACCTTGAAAAAAGTACCGGTTTCATGATGCTGCGCTTCCAGGTCGGGGGCAAGGCAGAAGTGACCTGTGACCGGTGCAATAACAACCTTCCGATCCAGTTGTTCGATGATTTTACCGTCACGGTGAAAATGACGGATGATCCTGAACTGATGAACGACCAGGAAGAGGATCCGGACGTTTACTACATCTCCCGCGGTGAAAGCCACATTGATGTAAAGGACTGGATCTACGAGTTCGTCAACCTGAGCATACCGATGCAACGGACGTGTGACTACGAGAACATGGATGGTCCGCATTGCAACCCGGCAGCCCGGGAAATGCTGAAGAATATGAAGCCGGAAGAGAGCGCGGGATCACACCCGGTGTGGAAGGGCCTTGAAAAGTTTAAAGATCTTGACAGCAATGCTGAATGATTCAGCAATATTTTGAAACGTATTAATTATTATTTATGCCAAATCCGAAACGCAGACATTCGCAGCAAAGAAGCGCGAAGCGCAGGACACACTATAAGGCTGTAGCTGCTACACTTACTACAGATAAGGCAACCGGTGAAACACATGTACGTCACCGTGCACATGTAAGTGAAGGAAAGTTATACTACAAGGGACAGGTGGTTGCTGAGACTTCACCGATCAGGAAGTAAACAAACTTTTTCCAGGTAATCCATTGTTCCGTCAGCGCGGGGCTATGGATTTTTTATTTTTGGGCCTAATGAAGATCGGAATTGACATGATGGGAGGCGATTTCGCTCCCGAAGAAGCATTAAAGGGTTGCAGCGATTATCTGAAGCACGGACAGGCCCACCTGGTTCTTGTCGGGGACGAAGAAAAGCTGACAGCGCTCCTGCCCTCTTATGATCTGCCCAAACATTCCTATTCGATCGTACACGCCTCGCAGGTGATCGGAATGCACGAGCATCCGACAAAAGCACTGCGGGAAAAGCAGCAATCTTCTATCGCCGTCGGGTTCCATCTTTTGGCCACGGGTGCCACCGATGCCTTCATCAGCGCAGGGAACACAGGCGCCATGCTTGTTGGTTCGCTATACGCCCTGAAACCCATCGAGG
>DASUVB010000564.1:0-8683 GCA_036373835.1 Flavisolibacter sp.
GGCCTGTCCTTCCTGAGCGGCGGTTGGGTTCAGGCAAGCAAATACCGTTTTGAAATGTCTGCAGGCGGTAATACCAAAACGTTCTCGGTAGATTCCAGCCTTTCAAACATCGGACGCAAGGCGCTGCGACAGTATTATGGCACTGACGCCCAGTTGATCTGGAAGCACGGCTGGGGAAAAACAGAAGTGCGTGGCGAATACTGGACAGGGACACAGCCAGGTACGGTGGAAACAACAGTAAATCCCGGCGCATTGCCCGTGCTGCCAATGTACATCCGCGAATTTGACGGGGCCTTTTTCTATTTCCTGCAGAATATCGTGAATGAAAAGTGGGAAGTCATGGCGAAGTACGACTGGTATGATCCGAATACAAAGGTCAGCGGTACCGAGATCGGTGCTGCCGGAACGAACCTAACGCCGGCGGACATACGTTATTCAACCATCGGTGTTGGCTTTACCCATTACTTTACCGATCACCTGAAGCTTCTTTTCTATTATGACATGGTGGAGAATGAGAAGACGCAGCTTCCCGGATTTGTGTCTGATATCAAGGACAACATATTCACCTGCCGGATGCAGCTCCGGTTCTAGCGGGTCCTGGCAACGCTGGCCAGCCTGCCACTCATCCACTGACATCGGGGTAATCCCTGCTTCACAATTTGATAACTTCCGCGTAACACAGGGGTAACAGCAGGATGATTCCTTTGCACAAACATATTTCATGGTGGTGCGCACATTCCTGCTGGTCATTCTTCTGCTGAGTATTTATGAAGTCAGGGCCCAGCCCTACCGGCTGATCGGAAACGTTTACAACGAAAAGAATGAACCGGTCGCCGGCGTCACCGTACAGGTGAATGGAAACGTAAGCACGCAGACAAACGTGACCGGCGCATTCCAGGCAGCGTTGCCTGCCGGGAAGTACGAGCTGACTTTTTCCGCGGTAGGTTACGAAACGAAGATCATCAGCGATATCGAAGTGGGAGCCGGCTTGTCGAATGAATTGAATGTTACCCTGCTCGTAAAGGCGAAGGAGCAGGAAAGCGTGGTGATCACCGCCCGCACCACGCAACGGCGCGAGACCGTCAATTCGCTGATCGCTTTCCAGAAGAATACCAACACGGTCGCTTCCGTTATTTCCGCCGAAACGATACGCCGCTCGCCCGATCGCAACACGGGCGAGGTTTTGAAAAGGACACCCGGTGCCAGCCTCCAGGACGGGCGCTTCATCATTGTACGCGGCCTGGCCGACCGGTACAACCAGGCCATGCTGAACGGCGTGCTGCTGACCAGCACAGAGCCGGACCGAAAAACATTTTCCTTTGACCTGATCCCGGCACAGATGATCGACAACATCATCATCAACAAAGCCTTCGTTCCAGAACTGCCGGGCGAGTGGGCAGGAGGCCTGATCCAGGTGAATACGCGCGACATCCCCTCGCGGAATTTCCTGAATATCCAGGTGGGAACCGGCTTCAACACCCAGACGATCGGCAGGACCTTTTATTCAGATCGCGGTGGTAAGCTTGACTGGCTGGGCATTGATGACGGTTACCGGGGCCTTCCCGCTGGCTATTCCACGAAATCCGGATTTGACAGGCTTTCACCGGCCGAAAAAACCGCCATTGGAAAGCAGATGCGGAACGACTGGGTGCCTGTTACGTCAGCTGCTCCCCTCAACGCAGGCTTCCAGCTTAACGGTGGGTTTGCTTCGCGATTCCTGGGAAAGAACATCGGCGGAACATTTGGCATTACCTATAATAAAAGCAACCGTTACCTGGAATTGCTGAACCGCAATAATTCCCTCGTGGGAAATCTTTTCAGCACCAATTCCAGCTACAACGATGACCGCTATGCGCAGGACATTGCTGTCGGTGCGCTGGCCGGCGTTACACTGCAGCTGAACAGCAGCAACCGGATTGCGGCAAAGACGGTGATCAATGTCAACACCGCCAATACGGTCACGCAACGGCAGGGCACGGACTTCAACCGCGGCGACGACGTGCAGGGTACGGAATTCAACTTCCGGCAGAACACCTTCTACACTGTGCAGGTTACCGGTGACCATAAGCTGGCGACGCCTGTGCAGCTGAAATGTTACGGTTCATTCAACATTCTTGATGGTTATGTTCCCGACCAGCGGCGGATCCTTTACACGCGCGCGTCCGGGAGCAGTGATCCTTTCCTGTTGCTGGTGTCCAATACGCTGTCGCAGCAAAGCGGCAGCCGTATTTTCCAGAACCTCAGCGATTATATCTACACAGCCGGTGGCGATGTTTCCTACAACTTTACTGTGGCGCAGAAAAAGCAAACCCTGAAAGCCGGCTACATGTTCCAGGTAAAGGACCGCCTGTACGACGCGAAGCTGTTTGCGAATTACCTGCCGCTCGACAATCCCGACCTTAGGGCACTGTCGCCTGACCAGGTATTTGCCCCGGAAAACTTCGGTGATGGTACCGGCAAGCTGTTTGGCTTCGACGCGATCAAGGGCAATACGTTCCGCTACATGGCGAACACCATCCTAAATGCCGGCTTCCTGCAACTTGACAACCAGCTTAGCCCGGCCCTGCGCGTGGTCTGGGGCGTCCGCGCAGAACACTTCGACCAGCTGGTGGGCAGCGTTCAGAAAACTGACCCGAGGCACACATACACCAAAGTGCTTGACTTCCTGCCGGGCATGAACACGACGCTGAAGATCGGCACCACCACCAACGTACGCCTGTCCGCGTCACAGACCGTGATCAGGCCCGAGCTGCGTGAGCTGTCGTTCCTGAACCTGTACGATTTCGAGCTGAATGCTTCGGTCCAGGGCAAGCCTTCGCTGAAGCGGACCAAGGTGTCCAACCTTGACCTCCGCTACGAGTGGTACCCGCGATCCGGTGAAATGCTGACGGTGGGAGGGTTTTATAAGCACTTTAAAAATCCTATTGAGCAGATCTTTTCCGAAGGTATCGGCGGTGCCAGCACTTTCAGCTACCAGAATCCTGAAATGGCATACTCATTCGGAATGGAGCTTGAATACCGCAAGCGCCTTGATTTCGTCAACGCGCTGAAGAATTTCACCTTCCAGGGAAATGCAGCGCTCATCAGAAGCAAAGTGCAGGACCAGGGGTTGAATATTGACCGCCCGTTACAGGGGCAATCGCCTTACCTGCTGAACCTCGGCCTGATGTATGACCTGCCGCAACAGGGTTTTACAGCCACTGTTTTGTACAACCAGATCGGAGAGCGCATCTACCTTGTAGGAGACCTGACAGGCGGCGCCGGTTCACCTGATATTTACGAAGCTTCACGCCCCCAGGTGGACTTCCAGCTCAGCAAGAAATTTTTGAAGGATAAAGCCGAATTGAAGCTGAATATTTCGAACCTCCTGGACAACTCCCAGTATTTCTACCAGAACGCCGATGACGACAAAAGCTTTGACAGGTCTGATGATGCGTACAGGTTCACACGCCGCTTCGGTACCACGTACAGCATTTCACTGAATTATTCTTTATAAAAACACAACGAATAAATACAACACAATGAAACAAGGGATCTGGATTTTAGCAGCAATCACCACACTGGCAGCAATGAGTTGCCGGAAGATCGAAGCCGATGGAGAGCGGGAAGTGATCATCATTAACGGCGGCGGTCCGTCAACGGGCCAGACGATTACACTGGAAGGCAGGATCACGGCGGATACCATCCTGCGGAAGCAAAACCGCTACATTCTCAAAGGGCTCGTGTACATGGCCAACAACAAGACCATGACCATTGAAGCCGGCACAAAGATCGAAGGCTCCTATGCCGGAAGTGATGTGGCTGCGCTGGTGATCACGCGCGGTTCCAAAATTATGGCGCAGGGCACTGCGAATGAGCCTATTGTTTTTACATCAGCCTCACCCAATCCACAGTCCGGCGACTGGGGCGGCCTTGTGATCCTCGGGAAGGCGCCGATCAATACGAGCTACAATGGCACGAGCGGCCTTTTTGAAGTGGAAGGGGGCATCAACAACGCACAGGGCGACGGGCTTGCGGGATCTGGTGACGCAGTAGCTCCCACACCCGTTCCCAATGATAATTCAGGTGTGATAAGTTATGTACGGATCGAATACGCCGGTTATGCTTTCCAGCCCGACAAGGAAGTGAACAGTCTCACTATGGCAGGTGTGGGCAGCGGCACCACCATCGATCATGTGCAGGTATCCTATGCCAAGGACGATGCGTTCGAGTGGTTCGGCGGAACCGTAAATGCCAAATATCTGATTGCGTGGAAAACGCAGGATGACGATTTTGATACGGACAATGGATACAGCGGCAGGGTGCAGTTCGGGCTCGTGATCCGTGACTCGCTGATCGCAGACATTTCCACATCAGAGGCATTTGAAAGCGACAACAACTCCAGCGGATCGTCGGTAACGCCGAAGACGAGCGCTGTTTTTTCAAATATCACGGCGATCGGTCCCCGTGCCACGCTCGCAAATTCCGGAAGTTCGTACTTCCGCGCAGGTGGCCATATCCGCAGGAATACGTCCCTCTCGATATTTAACTCAATCATCATGGGCTGGCCGGCAGGTTTCCAGATCGACGCTTCGACGGGTGTACCGGTGGACCGCAATATTGAAGACAGCACCCTGCGCATTCGCTACACCACGCTGGCAGGCAATACAACAGCAATCAAATATTCTGCAAGCTCCAGCGCGCCCACCGGCTGGAACGATGCGGCTGCGCTTTCGTGGTTCCAGACACCTGCCTTCGGCAACACGATCCTGACAAATGCCACGGATGCCAAGCTGATTCAACCCTTTAATTATACCAACCCGGATCCGACGCCATTCGCCGGCAGCAGCGGCTACCAGCCGATCGTCAGCGGTGGCAACTTCACTGACCTGAAGCTCCAGGATCCTTTCTTCACCGTGGTGAATTTCCGGGGTGCCGTAGCCCCTGCGGGAACAGAAAGCACGTGGTGGAAGGGCTGGACGCGATTCAACTAATAACTCCAGAGAAATTCATAGCCCACCGTACCTGCTCATGTGATAACCGCCCCCGGGGCGGTTTTTTCATGATTTGATAAAACCCAGGTAATATTCTGTTCACCCGGCACTGGTTCCTTTGTAACATAAGCCATCGAAATGACTGTTCAAGAGTTTAACCAGCTCAACGAATGCTTCCGCGCACAAATGCTATGGCTGGAGGGCACACCATTGCACCTGACGAGGTTTACGCCCGCAACGTATTGTGTCCTGTACCTGGTGTACGACTTTTATGCTGAGATACACTTCGACCGCCGGACACGCGAACCACTTTACATCAGCGCATTCACTGATGTAGACCGCCTTGATCCATACCTGACCGGTATAGATATCAGCGACATTTTTCAGAAAGGAGATCTTTGTACTTAAGACAAACGGGGGCACATTTCCTGTAGTTCAGCTCAACCTCAACCTCAACCTCAACCTCAACCTCAACCTCACTCACCCTCACTCACCCTCTGTCCATCCGGCTGTAAATAAAGATCAGCAGCCGCTGGGGCAGGAAGCGCAGGAATACGGATGTCACTTTCGCCACGAAACCGGGAATCACAAGGGTTTCCTTTCGCAGCATGCCGTCCACTGCCGCTTCGCCGACAGCACCGGGCTGCAGCGCAATGAGTTTTCCGAACGCACCGAGTTTTTCAAGCGTATACCGGGTGATCTCCGGCTTTGTAAATACCGGCCCGGGACAAAGGCAGGTGACACTGATGTTCTCATGTTTCAGCTGCGACCGGAGTGAACGGCAGAAGAAGAGCACAGCGGATTTTGTAGCCGAGTAAAGGTTCTTCACCGGTATGGGTGCCAGTCCCGCCATGCTGCCTACGATCATGATATGCGCCCGGGAATGCTTCCTGAGGAGCGGCAGCATCAGCTGCGTGAGAGCCATCACCGCTTCCACATTCAGGTGGACCATGTAGCGCATTTCTTCCAGCGAAGCGGTGAGGTAATCGTCCGTGCCCCCGATCCCGGCAACATGACAGAAAGCAGCAGGAAAAATATTTCTGTCCCGGCAAAACGCCACCACTTCCGCAGCACTGTCGCGGAGGCTGAGATCTTTTGAAAGCGTGATCACCTGTATGCCGTATTGCTGCTCCAGCTGTTGCTTTGATTCAGCCAGCCTCCCGGCATCACGCGCAACGATCACCAGGTCATATTTCCTTTTTGCCAGGGCGACCGAAATGGCGAGACCAATTCCTTTACTTCCGCCGGCTACCAGTGCGTAAGGCATTTTCTAAACAGGTTGAACGATTGTTGAACGGTAGTTAAACAGTAGTTGAACAATAGTTGAACGATTGTTGAACAATTGTTGAACGGTAGTTGAAAGATAGCTAACAATCGTCTTGCTCCCTGGCGAACCGCTTCATTACACTTTGGCCTGTGCTTCGCTGCGTTCTGGGATTCTGGCGGAATGCATTAAGAATATGCGCCGGAATTATCAACCTAAGGGCAGCTTATGTTCGGATTGAACGGTGTGAACATGCCATTTGGATTCGGTTCATGCAGCCACACGTGCAGGCTCCAGTGGGGTATCTGCAGGGGAGTGCCGCCGATGTTGAAAAGCTCACCTTCAAACGATGGCCTGGCCTGACCGGTATTCACCACGATATATTCAATTGCTACCAGTTTCAAATTGCCACCAGGGCCGGTTGCATACAGCACCACTTCCGGTTTCAGTGGGTCAAAAACAGGATCAACCAGGGCAAAGTTCGCCCAATGGTAGCCCATGCCGCCCAAACCAGGGACGGAAACGCAGTGGTTGTCGGGCGTGTAGCCGGCCTTGATGGCCTGCTGTGTGGAATTGAACCTGCTTGTGGCAGAGCGCACGTCTTTCAGCAGGTTGCTCTCGAGCATTTTGGCCATGACGCCATTGGTTGGCAGGGATTGGCCCTGGCGCACCGATACCTGGTCAGTGGAAGCAGACAATTGTGAGGAAGGGCTGTCCGTGCGCGTTTCTTTTTGGCACGATGTGCCCAGCAGCAACCATGCGCATAGCAGGATGCCGGGATGTGGAAGCATTCTCATTTTTGAAGGTTTTAGCGAGTGAATGAATCGTTCCGGGGACAGGAGGGAGTTAACAGGGGTCGCTGGCTTGGTCTTCTTCGAATATACGTAATCACATTGATATTGATCAAGCCGTGTTTTTTTTTAGAAAGGTTAATGAACTACCCCCCGCTCAAGACACATCCGGGGCTTGTTGGTAAGGGGCCAGGGATTCACCCATAGCTTCTAAAAACAGCCTGCATGCAAGTGCCGCACAATTCCCCAATTGGTCCCGCGGGGCCTGCATTCCCGCTATGTGTAGGGGTTAACTTTTACCGGCCCCGTGCGTGGTATGACTTTTATACAAATACCACAAATTCCAGGTGATGATGAATAGCAAGCAGTTCCAGTCGCTGGATTCCGAGATACAGTCGCAGGTGCTATGGCTGGATGGTGTGTTCCTGAACCTTACGCGGCGCCATGGTAACGTGATCGTTGACCTGTATGCCCTGTATGATTTTTACGTTGAGATCTATTTTGAAGAAACGACCGATGAGCCTTTATACCTGTCGGCCTTTACAGATACTGGCCGCCTCGACCCTTACCTGTCGCAGGTGATGATCGACGAACTGGTTCACTGATCCCTGTAGGCCCGTTTTCCCGCACTAAGCGTAAACCCGATCGACGTACCAACGTTTTCCTTACTCCGTACATGAATGCTGTGCCCATGGGCTTCGATGATATGCTTGCAAATAGCCAGTCCCAGCCCGGTGCCGGTTGCATCCCGTGCACGCCCTTCATTCGTGCGGAAAAAACGTTCAAAGATCCTTTCGAGATGCTTTTCCGGGATGCCCATGCCGTCATCGCTGATCTCCACCAGTATGTTCCGGTCATCCATATTGTACACGCTGGCTTCGATCATACCGCCGTCGCGGCCGTACCGGATGGCATTATCAATGAGATTCAGCAATACCTGCCGGATCTTTTCCTTATCGGCGTGCACCACCACCGGCTGTTCGCAACCTTTTTTGAATGAAAGACTGATATGCTTCTGTTCTGCTTTGTAGGAAAGACTCTCGAATGCTTCACGGACCAGGTCATGGATCACGAAGTACTGTGGGTGCAGCTTCAATTCGCCGCGTTCCAGCTTTGATATTTCATCCAGGTCGCGCAGCAGGTTTACCAGCCGGTCCACGTTCTTTGCTGCTTTTTCAAGAAACCGCTGGTTGGTATCCGGATCACCGGAGCCACCCTGTGACAGGATCTCGAGGTAACCCTGCAAGGCAAAAACAGGCGTCTTGAACTCATGCGATAAGTTCTGCAGGAATTCCTTCCGGAATGTTTCATTCTTTTTAAGCAGCTCCATTTCGCGGGTCTGCTGGGTCGCCCAGGCTTCAACATCGTCACGCACATCGTCTATACCTTTTTTCGGAAGCAGGTATTTGTGATACATTTCTTCCTTCTTGCTTGCCTTGGTCTGGTAAATGAATTTATAAATCAGCTTGATCTTCCGGTAAATGAAATGCTGAAAGATGGAATTCACCAGCAGGAAGCTGCCGGCCAGCATCAGCACAAAAGCGATGAAAGCGTGCTGCAGGCTGTTGTTGAGCAGGAAGATGCCCAGGCTCACGGGTACCGAAAGTATGAAAGCGGTAAAGGCCGAAAGCTGCCGCGGTGAAAGATTCTTTTTA
>DASUVB010000565.1:0-6080 GCA_036373835.1 Flavisolibacter sp.
GAGTGTCCAGGAAGGCGTCAATAACTTTTACGCCGAGCGGTACCAGAGTGCACGTACTGTCTTTGAAAAGCTAACCAATGCCAACCCCAACAACATGGACGCTACTTACTGGCTCGGGCAGACCTACATCGCCACCGGCGATATCCGTGCCGCCAGGAATGTATATGAAAAAGCATTGGCTGCTAATGGTAATGCACCCCTGATCCTGGTGGGCATGGGCCATGTGGAACTGCTGGAAGGCAAAACCGGTGAGGCACGCCAGCGCTTTGACGCTGCCATTTCCTTCAGCCGTGGAAAAAAAGGATTTGACCCCAATGTTTTGAACGCTGTAGGTCGAGCCAATGTAAATGCATTTACCGACCAGAAAAAATATGGTGACCTTGATTACGCCATCGAGAAGCTGACCCTGGCCTCTCAACAGGCACCTAACAATCCCGAAATATTCCTGAACCTCGGTAATGCCTACCGCAAAAAACACAAGGGTGGTGAAGCCGTTCAGGCCTACCGCCGCGCGGGCAATTTTGCTCCGGCCATGTACCGTACAGCCATGATCTACCAGACTCAGACACAGTATGGCCAGGGGAACTGGGATGCGGTGATCGAGAACCTGAATAATGCCATTGCAGCAGACCAGCGTTTCGCTCCCGCTTATGAGCAGCTGTATTACTACAACCTGCTTTACAAAAAGGACTTCACAAAGGCCGAGAACTATGCCAACAAGTATATCAGCAACTCTGATCCCAGCATCGACAATGAGTACCTGAAAGCACAGACCGACTTCGTACAGAACAAATTCAACGAAGCCATTGAAATCGGCAAAAAGATCATCACGCAGACGAATAATAATGCACGTCCAAGGGTATACCGCCTGCTGGCTTACAGCTATATGGGCGCAAAGGATACCGCTACGGCCTGCCAGTACTCCAACCAATTCTTCGAAAAGGCGGGTGAAGATGATATCCTGGCGAAGGATTACATTCTCCATGCACAGGCCTGCGCGAAGGGTAACCCCGACATGATCCGTGCTGACGTGGAGAAGGCCGTGAACATGGAAAAGGAACTGGCCAGTCAGGCTGCCATGCTGACCGAATTCATCAAAACGGCCCGCGAAGCCAATCAGAAAGTGCTGGAAGGCGAGCTCAGGCTGATGTCTTACCAATTGCGTGGTGAGCGTGCCTCAAAAGAAGAGCTGATCAGCTATGTGGCGGTTCCCCTGTATCTCGGTGGTGCGTACAAGAAAGCTGACAGCGTTGCACGGGTGTATGCCACGCTGGCCCCGGACAGCATTTACGGGTTTTACTGGAGCGCGCTGGCATTGAGCCGCATTGACAGCACCATGGAACAGGGACTTGCGATCCCGCAGTTTGAAAAGGCACTCCAGGTAGCGCTGACCGACAAGGTCCGTTTCCGCAGCCAGGGGCTGCAGTCGGCATCCACGCTGGCAGCATATTACAATAATATCAGGAAGGACAAGGAAACAGCGATCGGTTACCTGCAGAAAGGTCTCGAATTCGATCCCAATAATGCAAATCTCAAGAACTTTCTCAATATTCTCCAGGCGCCATCAAGGTCCTCCAGCCCGCCCAAGGCCGGTGCGAAGGACACGAAGGTGAAAACCGAAAACGGTAAAACGAAGGTGAAATCAAAAGGATAATCAGGAGCCCCCGCAAGGGGGCTTTATGATAAAAGTCATGCAAAGATTCAAGAGGTAGATTGCATGGTGTGGCTTATTTTTGCGTGCCTATTAACTGATTATGTTTCACTTTCTTCAATCAGACCTTGCCAGGACCATCAACGACGGATCGACGGCCGGAAGCTATATCCCGGTGGCGATCCAGATCCTGTTCGTTATCGGGTTGATCGGGATGCTGATGGTGGTGACCCACCTGCTCGGCCCGAAGCGCAAGACAAAGGACAAGCTTGCCACCTTCACCAGCGGGATCGAAAGTCATGGTGATGCCCGGCAGCCGATTGCCATCAAGTATTTCCTGGTGGCGATCCTGTTTGTGCTGTTTGACGTGGAAGTGATCTTCTTCTATCCCTATGCCGTGAATTTCAAAGGCCTGGGTTGGAGCGGTTTTTGGGCTGTTCTTATGTTCGTGGGCTTCTTTTTATGTGGTTTCATCTACATTATCAAGAAGGGTGCGCTTCAGTGGGAAGATTGAGGCGCTGCGTCCAGACCTGCTGTGAATGAGAAGGTCACCTTTTAGGTGATCATTTATTCAACATTCAATTGTAATTGTATGGCTCGTCCTGTATCATATAATATTAAAGAAAAACCCCTGGAGCGGGATATCAGCCTTGCTGAAATGCCCGAAGGCTACCAGGGTGAAGGTTTTTTTGCAGCGAAGCTGAGCGATGTGGTGGGACTGGCGCGTAAAAACTCCATCTGGCCGCTTCCTTTTGCCACGTCTTGCTGCGGTATCGAATTCATGGCGACCATGGCGTCGCATTACGACCTTGCGCGGTTCGGATCGGAGCGTGTGGGCTTTTCGCCCCGCCAGTGCGACCTGCTGATGGTGATGGGAACGATTGCCAAAAAAATGGCACCCGTCGTCAAGCAGGTGTACCTGCAGATGGCCGAGCCGAGGTGGGTGATGGCGGTGGGTGCATGTGCCTGCAGCGGTGGCATCTTCGACAGCTACAGCGTGTTGCAGGGAATCGACCAGGTAGTGCCGGTGGATGTGTATGTTCCCGGTTGTCCCCCGCGCCCCGAAGCGATCCTGGATGGTTTCATGAAGGTGCAGGACCTCGTGGGTAAGGAAAGCTTTCGCAGGCGGAACAGCGAACACTATAAGAAATTGTTACATAGTTACGGAATTGAATAGCGCGGGAACGCGCCAACCCTTTTTATGGCGTTATCGAATGACACAGTAAAACGACGGCTGGAAGAAAATTTCGGAGACCAGGTTTCCAATTTTGAAGAGCCCTATGGCATGCTCACCTTTGAAGCACCGAAAGACCTGAACCTGGAGGTGCTCCGGTTCCTGTATGATGACGGGGAACTTTCTTTCCGCTTTCTGACCGACCTCACCGCAGTTCACTACCCGGCATACAAGGGAAGGGAACTGGCCGTGGTGTATCACCTGCACAACCTGGCCGAAAATTGCCGCATCCGCTTCAAGGTATTTGCACCAATAGAAAAGCCGGATGTGTTCAGCGCCACGCAGATTTTTGCATCTGCCAACTGGCAGGAGCGCGAAGCCTATGATTTTTACGGCGTCAACTTCGTGGGTCATCCCAATCTCATTCGAATCCAGAATGTGGAGGAGATGGATTACTTCCCGCAGCGGAAGGAATACCCGCTGGAAGACCAGACGCGCATTGATAAGGATGACGAGATGTTCGGGCGTGGCGGGAGCTTTGATTTTGGCAACCGGCAGGCCGACGGATCACCCGCAACCATCAGCGAAGCTGAAAAAGATACCTAAACGCACCCGTTGCGATAAACTGCATCATGTCGACGACAGATAAACATATCACGCTTCCGGAAGGAAGTATCGAGACAAAAACGACCCGCCTGAACCTGGGTCCCACGCACCCTGCGACGCACGGCGTGTTCCAGAACATCCTGGAGCTGGATGGCGAGCGGATCGTTGCTGCCGAACAGACCATCGGGTACATACACCGTGCTTTTGAAAAGATCGCCGAGCGCAGGCCCCTGTACCAGATCACGCCACTTACGGACCGCCTGAATTATTGCTCCAGTCCCATTAACAACATGGGCTGGCACCTGACCTGCGAAAAATTGCTGGGTATCAGTACGCCAAAGCGGGTGGATTACCTGCGCGTGATCATCATGGAACTGGCGCGCATCGCGGACCACCTGATCTGCAATTCCATCGTGGGCGTGGATGCCGGAGCGTATACCGGCTTCCTCTACGTGATGCAGTACCGCGAGCTGATCTACGAGATCTGGGAAGAGGTATGCGGCTCCCGCCTCACCACCAACATCGGGCGCATCGGCGGCTTCGAGCGCGACTTCAACGACATTGCTTTCACCAAGCTGGAAAAATTCCTGAAGGAGTACCCCGGGGTGCTGAGGGAATTCGAGAACCTGTTCACGCGCAACCGCATTTTCATGGAGCGCACGATCGGGGTTGGTCCTATCAGCGGTGAAAGAGCATTGAATTACGGTTTCACCGGTCCTAACCTGCGTGCCGCCGGTGTGGACTACGATGTGCGTGTGCACACGCCTTACAGCTCGTACCAGGATTTCGATTTCGAGATACCGACAGGTACAACAGGCGATTGCTACGACCGCTTCCTGGTGCGTAACCAGGAAATGTGGCAGTCACTGCGCATCGTCGAGCAGGCTTACCGGAAGATACAGGACATGAAGGGTGAGGAAGCCAGGGTGTTCCATGCCGATGTACCGGAATATTACCTGCCGGAAAAGCAGGATGTATACACGAAGATGGAGGCCCTGATCTACCACTTCAAGATCGTGATGGGTGAAATTGATATTCCCCCCGGTGAAGTGTACAACAGCGTGGAAGGAGGGAACGGTGAGCTGGGCTTCTACCTGATCAGCGATGGCGGGCGGACGCCTTATCGCCTGCATTTCAGGAGGCCGTGCTTTATCTATTACCAGGCGTTCGAAGAGCTGGTGAAGGGAAGCATGCTGAGTGATGCCATCATCGTGATGTCATCGCTGAACCTGATCGCCGGTGAAATGGACGGGTGAAAAATTAAAAAAATTAAAAATTAAAAAGTAAAAATGTAAAGGACAATGTGCAATACGTGCAAAGGAGTAAACCTTTTTACATTTTTCATTTTACATTTTTCATTTGAAACATGACATTTTCAGAAGAAAAACTGCAGAAAGCAAAAGAGATCATTGGCCGCTATCCCGAGGGGAAGCAGAAGAGCGCGTTGCTCCCGCTGCTGCACATGGCGCAGGACGAGAACAACGGGTGGCTGAGCGTTGAAGCCATGAACTATGTAGCCTCATTGCTGCAGCTGAAGCCAATCGAAGTGTACGAGGTGGCGACTTTTTACAGCATGTATAACCTGAAGCCGGTGGGGCGGTACATTTTCGAGGTGTGCCAGACAGGGCCGTGCATGCTGCGTGGCAGCGACGAGATCATCAGCTATATTAAGGAAAGGCTGGATATTGGTGTGGGAGAGACAACGAAGGATGGCATGTTCACGCTGAAGACAGTGGAATGCCTGGGTGCATGCGGTTATGCACCAATGATGCAGCTCGGAAAGTATTACAAGGAGCACCTGACAAAAGAACGCGTGGACCAGATCATCGAGGAGTGCAGGAGCGCTGCCGCTAAAAACAACTGATATGAAACATCTTTTGTTCATCATAATTGTGACCGGGGCGATGAGCTGCAACAATGACGCGAAGAACGATTCCATTGGTGACAGCCTGGACAGGGACCCGCAGACAGCGCAGCCGATCACGACCAATCCTGACACGGTTGGTCCCGGCCCTGACACTACAAAAAACCAAAACCATTAAATATGCAAATTCAGCCCTACATTATTTTCAATGGCAATTGCGAGGAAGCATTGAATTTTTATGCGAAAGCATTCGGTGGTGAGGTTGGCAGTATGATGCGTTTTTCAGACGCACCGCCGGATGTGCAGGGAATGTCGAACGACAACAACCTGGTCATGCATGCCACATTCCAGGCAAAGGGCCTGATGTTCATGGCGTCCGACAGCGGGCAGACAGCGCCTTCCGCGCAGGGTGGCGGCGGCGGGATGGTGCACCTGAGCATCAATTTCGACAACGCCGGTGAACTGGATAATGTATTTGCCAAATTGAGCGAGGGAGGAAATGTGACCATGCCCTTGCAGGATACTTTCTGGGGTGCCCGCTTTGGCATGCTGACAGACAGGTTTGGCGTGAACTGGATGTTCAACCACGACAAAGGGAGCCAGTAATGAGGCGTGCAGGAAGGGCAGCGTGGCGTGACCGTGTAAGAAACCTTGTAACAGTTACCTGCATCCTGCTGGCATCCGTCGCTTCCGCGCAAACGACGGACCTGGAAGTGGAGCAGGCAGCCCTGGATCATGCGCTGGTGTCGAAGGATACCGCAATGCTGGGAAGATTGCTGCACCCT
>DASUVB010000566.1:0-3636 GCA_036373835.1 Flavisolibacter sp.
ACCGTGCGCGTGAACATGATCGAGAACCGGGCATCGTATGTCAACCCGCAATTGAGCCCGAACCTTACCGAAAGGCTGAAGCAGAAGATCCTGAACCAGACGAAGCTTACCAATACTTCCGGGTCTACTGCGCACCTCGAGATCACCGGCTACATTACAGATTACTCCGTAAGCACATCCGGTGTTGGCGCCGGGGCGCCGGGCTCCCGACAGCAGGCGCAGATCAACCGCCTGACGGTAACGGTCACCATTGTGCGCCTGAACCAGCTCACCAATACCACGCAGGAACACAATGTGAGCCGCAGCTTTGAATTCAGCGCCTCGCAGTCGCTGCAGGCTGCCGAATCTGCCCTTCTCGACGAGATGGTGCGCAACCTGGCCGATGAAATTTTCAACCGGCTTTTTTCCAATTGGTAGTGTAACTTGCCGGCATGACACAGGTGCATGTCTGGACGCAGCAGCTGCTGGGGAAAGCCTCCCTTGACGACTGTTCCATACAGGAGATCAAGGATGTTGCCGACCGGTTTCCTTTTTATGCGCCGGCGCAGATCCTGCTGCTGCAAAAGCTGCGCAGGGAAAATTCTCCCTATGCTGCCGAACAATACCAGAAGGCGGTGCTGTATTATCATGATCCGCTGGAATTCGACAGCATCCTGGACCCGGAAAAATACCTGGCCGAAGAAATGCTGACAACAGAACCGGAAGTATCGCAGGAAGCCGTCATTCACCCGGCATCTTCGATGCACGCCACCAACGCCGTAAATGAGATGATGGCAGAAGACAGTGCCCCCGCACCGGCCGCCATGCATGAAGTTGAACCCGTTGATGCGCTAACGGAACCTTTCCCGGCCGCGCCACTTTCCGAAGAAGCGGCCAGCCACGTGGCTGAAGTGCGCATCGAGGAAACGCTGAGTCACATTCCCGTGCCCGCGCACGAAGCGGCACCGGCGGAACCCGTGGCTCAACAGGGTCCCTCCCCTGCGCCGGAAAATGCAGGGCCCGCAGTGCCGCTGTTTGAACCATACCACACGGTAGATTATTTTGCTTCCCAGGGCATCCGCCTTTCGCAGGAGGAGGCGACCCAGGACAAATTCGGGCGGCAGCTGAAAAGCTTCACGGAGTGGCTGAAGACCATGAAGCGCCTGCCCGAGCAAAAGGTACCAGCCGTGGACCCCGGGACGGAATCGAAAGTGCAGCACCTGGCGGAAGATTCCGTGCATGATCCCAACGTGGTGACAGAGGCCATGGCAGAGGTTTGGCTGAAGCAGGGAAACCAGCAAAAAGCTTTGGAAACTTATCACAAATTAAGTTTGCTCAATCCCTCCAAAAGGGCTTACTTTGCCGCCAAAATTGAACATTTAAAGCAAACGTGATATGACTGTGCTTTTCGTTATCCTGGTAATCATTGCGGCTGTTGTTTTGAGCCTGTTTGTGCTGGTGCAGAATCCAAAGGGTGGCGGTTTAGCCGGAAATATCGCGGGCTTCAGCACGCAGTTCATGGGTGTGAAGCAGACCACCGATGTGCTGGAAAAAGGTACCTGGATCTTTGCGGGTGTGATCGCTGCACTGTGCCTTTTCTCTACCTTCTTTATTTCAGGCGGATCGCAGGTGCGCCGGAATATTGACAACATTGGAAGCGGCACGATCCCTACGCAACAACAGCAGCGGCAGCCGGCACAACCGTCGAACAATACGGCACCGTTCCAGCAGGGACAACAACCTGCAAATAACCCTTAATTGCGCATCTCTTTATAGCGACCCTGCCATTGATGGCAGGGTTTTTTGTTACTTTGAAGCCGATGAAAAAGTTGTTGCTGGCCTTGTTGTTTTTATTGCTGATCGGTGCCGGTGTGGCAGGCTGGATCCTCTTCGGATCAGCCACCGGCTTCAGCGCTTCCAAAAAATTCCTGTACATCCGGTCGAATGCCGCCACGAAAAAGGCGGTGCTTGATTCGCTTGAAAAGAATGACCTCGTCACGAACACCCTGGCCTTTGAATGGCTGGGGGAACGCATGGATTACTGGAAGAAGGTACGCCCCGGCAAGTACGAGATCCGTAATGGCGCGAGCCTGGTGGGCATCGTACGCATGCTGCGCAATGGACGCCAGTCGCCGGTGAACCTGGTGATCGGCAGGGTGCGCACGCGCGAGGACCTCGCCCGCATGGTGGGCAACCGTTTCGAGGTCGATTCATCGGACATGATCGGGTTTCTCGAAAGCACAGATTCGCTGCAGCCCTTCCAGGTTACACCGGAAACCGCATTCGCCAATATTCTGCCCGATACCTATACCTATTTCTGGACGGCATCACCACGTTCGATCTACAAAAAGATCTATGACGTTTCACAGAAATTCTGGAATGCGGAGAGAAAGCAAAAGGCCGCCGCTATCGGCCTGACTCCGTTGCAGGTGTACAGCCTCGCTTCCATTATTGAAGAAGAAACGACCAATGATGAAGAGAAGCCGGTGATCGCCAGCGTATACCTGAACCGGCTGCAGAAAAATATGCCCCTGCAGGCTGATCCCACGGTGAAGTTTGCGCTGAAGGACTTTTCCATCACCCGCATCTATTCAAAACATACGGCGGTTGAATCTCCGTACAATACCTATAAGAATCCCGGCATTCCGCCCGGTCCCATCTGTACACCGACGCGCAGGACCATTGATGCGGTGCTCAACCCGGCACAGACCAAGTACCTGTTCTTCGTGGCAAGTCCCAGCATGAAGCAGGAGCACGTTTTCAGTGAAACGTTTGAAGAGCACCTGGTAAAAGCCCGCCAGTACCAGCAGGAACTCGACCGGCGTGATTCGATCCGGAAACAAAAACAGCAAACCCCCTGATGGCAATCCGGGCGCGCATACAAAAAAGACTGACGTCGTCGCATACCGGCCGTTTCATCATCAGCGGAAGCAAGCGCATTTATCTGCCGGGCTTTTACGGCTTTTCCATGTACGAGGTGCTGCCGCCCTTCATCCGGCAATTGCGAAAAACGAGCATCCCCGAAAGGGCAAGCGGTATTTCATTCAACATCGTCATGGCCATCCCGCCCATGCTGATCTTTGTGTTCACCCTCATCCCCTACCTGCCGATATCGCAGCAGTTCATCGACCAGCTGTTCAACCTGATCCGCGACCTGGTGCCGGGAGAAAAGGACAATTCCGCTATCATTGGCTTCCTCGACGATTTCATCAACCAGGAACGTAAGGGGCTGCTTTCATTCGGTCTGCTCATGGCCGTGATATTTTCCAGTAATGCCATGTTCGGCATCCTGCGCGCGTTCGACAAGAACTATCCCGGTTTCCGCAAGCGCAAGGGCATCAACCAGCGTGCGCTGGCGCTCAAGATCACGCTGACGACCATGTTCATGGTGTTCCTGTGCGTGAGCCTCCTGATCGCGCAGAGCGAAGTGCTGGCGTGGCTCGGGGTGGAATCGGTATGGCTGCGGGAGCTGATCGATTATTCGCGCTGGTTCGTGATCATCTTTATCGTGTTCTACATCGTATCCTACATCTACCGGCATGGTCCCGCTATCGCGCAAAAATGGCCCTACCTGACACCCGGTTCCGTGTTTGCCACCACGCTGATGGTGGTCAGCACTGCGCTGTTCACGTGGTGGGTGAACAATTTCAGCAATTA
>DASUVB010000567.1:0-2289 GCA_036373835.1 Flavisolibacter sp.
CAATGTGGCAATGTGGCAATTTGAAAATTTGAAAATTGTCTGAAGGTTGGAGAAGGTGGTTTCGGATTTACAAGAGGAAATAAGCAGGATTAAACCTTTTCTTTCTCGCCTGATGGAAATTTAAAGGAACTAATTTCTTTAAAATTCCTGCGTGGTGAGAGATGACACAGAGAATATTATTGTTGAAAAAACAGTCGCATTTGCTCTTTTGATAATCAAATATTGCCGGCAGCTTGAGAGGAAAGGGCAATTGGTAATTGCGAGACAGTTGTTGAGGAGCGGGACCGCGATAGGAGCACATGTATTTGAGGCGCAGAACGCAGAGAGCCGCGCGGATTTCATCCACAAAATGAAAGTGGGTGCGAAGGAAGCGAGTGAAACGAAGTACTGGCTGATCATTTGTGAAAAATGCGATGGAAATGATTTTGATTACGGGTTGCCAGAATCATTGCAGGATATCATTAAGATTTTATCAAAGATCATATCAACTACTAAACAGAACTATAGACATAACAGGATTTGAATTCTCAAATTTTCAAATTTTCAAATTCTCAAATTAATATGGAGCATTACACCATGAATCTGACCCTGAAAGTGTGGCGTCAGGCAAATAATAAAAGCGAAGGAAAGTTCGAGACATACGATGTACATGATATTTCATCTGAAATGTCGTTTCTCGAAATGTTTGACATCCTTAATGAAAGGCTGGTGCTGGAAGGCAAGGATCCGATCGCCTTTGATCACGATTGCCGCGAAGGTATTTGCGGAATGTGTTCCATGCATATCAATGGCCGGCCGCACGGTCCGTGGCATGCCACCACAACCTGCCAGCTGCACATGCGCGCCTTCAAGGACGGAGACACCATCGTCGTGGAGCCGTGGCGTGCGAACGGTTTCCCGGTCATTAAGGACCTGGTAACGGACCGCACCGCTTTTGACCGCATCATCCAGGCAGGCGGATTCATTTCGGTTAACACCGGAAACGCAGTGGACGGGAATGCCATCCCGGTGGAAAAGGACAAGGCAGATGCTTCGTTTGCCGCGGCGTCCTGCATCGCGTGCGGTGCGTGCGTGGCGGCATGCAAAAATGCTTCAGCATCACTGTTTACATCGGCAAAGATTGCCCACCTGGCCCTGCTGCCACAGGGTGAGCCGGAACGCAAAAACCGCGTGCTGAGCATGGTCGCGCAGATGGATAAGGAGGGATTCGGAAGCTGCACCTTCACTGGTGCGTGCGAAGCGGTATGCCCCAAGGAGATCTCCATTACCAACATCTCCCGCATGCACAAGGAGTACCTGTTTGCAGGTCTTTCTGCCGACAAATAGAGCCAGGTACGCCACAGCCATGGACTTCCTGCTGCCCGCCGGAGGGGGGCGGAGGTACGTTTCTCACAATTATTCGTTTGATTACACGTTTAAAAGTGGCATTTTTATGTGTCTGAAAAACCTTGATGGGAAAGCTTTTGCGCTGTATACTGCTCCTGGGGATCCTTGCCGTTCCTACCATGTTCCTCCTGGCGCAGCAACCTTCCCCCGGTTCCAACCTGCGGTTTAAACGTGCTGCTGTGCTTTCCGACACCTTGCAGGTGGATACGCTCAGCGTCATTCCGGGCACTTTTTCCATCTTTGAAGCCGATACCTCGGCGTACACACTCGATTTCGTAAATGCCCGGATCATCTGGAAGTCCAGGCCAGTCGCGGATACTGTGACGATGCGCTACCGGGTGTTCCCTGTGCAGCTTAATGCCAGCGTCCAGCGTATCAGCTACGACAGCGTGATGAACAAATTCTACGCAAAGCCATTCGAGTTTGACCGAAACGAAAAAACGGCAGCCGGCCTGTTCAACTTTGGAAATATCGAATACAACGGGAGCTTTGGACGCGCGATTTCTTTTGGTAACAACCAGGATGCCGTAGTCAACTCCAACTTCCAGCTCCAGTTGAACGGGATGATGGGAGACAGCATTGAAATTGCCGCGGCACTGACCGATAACAATATCCCCGTGCAACCCGATGGGACCACGCAGCAGCTGAACGAGTTCGACCAGG
This sequence comes from Flavisolibacter sp., assembly GCA_036373835.1. Lineage (GTDB taxonomy): Bacteria > Bacteroidota > Bacteroidia > Chitinophagales > Chitinophagaceae > Flavisolibacter. The sequence continues at coordinate 2,050 of DASUVB010000567.1, forward strand.
TATTCCTGCAGTTCCGCAAGAAGAACTGGCAGGTCAACCTCGGCGACATCGACATCCGCCAGAACGAAATGTATTTCCTGAATTTTTACAAAAGATTGCAGGGAATTTCATACCAGGCGAAGTATGCGTTGTCTCCGTCGGTAAAAGCGGGAACCCTGGTCAGTGGTTCCATAGCGAAAGGCAAGTTTACCAGGAATGTATTCAGGGTTTCGAGGGAAACCAGGGGCCATACCGGCTGAC
>DASUVB010000568.1:0-3241 GCA_036373835.1 Flavisolibacter sp.
ATGGGAATATGTTTTTCTATTGTGGCTATTTTAGAACCCTCGGTACTGACAATATTGCCCCGGAAGTGAATCCGGCCATCGCTGATGTTGGCCAGTGCTGAAATGGGAGTAGAGCAGCCGCCCATCAGTGCGCTGAGAAAATCGCGCTCCGCGCGTGTGCATACGGCGGTGACCTCGTCGTTAAATGACCGGCATGATTCGAAAGAGGCTGCATCATCATCCCGGCAAACGACCATGATGGCTCCCTGTGCGGGCGCGGGAAGCATCCAGTCGAGATCCACGGAGGTGGCGGGTCTGAGGCCGATCCTTTCAAGTCCCGCAGCGGCGAAGATGGCGCCGTTCCAGTCATGTTCCTGCACTTTGCGCAGCCGCGTGTTCACATTACCGCGAAGGTTCTCCACGCGGTGTTGGGGGTAGCGGTGCAGCCACTGCGCAATGCGACGTACAGAGCTGGTGGCTATGGTGAAGCCGTTTGTTCCGGTGGCAGCGGCGTCATCCCACCCGTTCGCGCCATACCCGAGGGCGGCGAGATCTTCTTCCTTCTTGTACACCAGGATATCCAGCGTGGAAGCCCGCTTCAGCACCGCTGCCTGGCGAATACCCTGCGCCAGTTGCGTCGGCACATCCTTCATGGAATGCACGGCAATGTCAATGCGACCGGACAACAACGCGGCATCCAGGGTCCTGGTGAATACGCCCTGCACACCAAGTGCATACAGCGGGGTCACCAGGTCAATATCCCCTTCGCTTTTGATATAGACCAGTTCCGAGGCCACACCTGATTGTCGCAGGAGATCCTGCACCAAAGTCGCCTGCCAGACAGCCAGCTGGCTGTCGCGTGTGCCTATGCGTAATGGAGTTGACATTAATTTCTTGCGCTTATAAATTCATTCAATGCTGCAATATACTGGCAGCCGCGCTGGTTCAGGACCTTGACCCTGCCTGCTGTTTCGTTGAGTACACGCTGGATCTGGCCGTCACGTGTTTTCGTGCAGGTAGTGGTTTGAATATACTGAGGGTGGGTGTACAGCTCATTCAGTTTTACCTTCAGGTCCTTCAGCATCGGCACGTGCCTGCGCATTTCGCACCAGTCTTCAAATTCGGTCATCAGGCCACTGATGATTGTTTTCGCCTTCGGTACTTCAGCCTGGCGCATTCTCAGCGTTTCGTCCTTCAGGCGTGACAGCTCGTCCACGTTCACCATCTGAACATGCGGCAGCTGCTGCGCGGCATCTTCTACATTGTAAGGTATGGAAAGATCGATGATCAGTTTCTCGTTCCCTTGCTCAACGTGTTCTTTCAGGATCACCGGCTCCGCGGAATTCGTAGCTACCAGGATAATGTCGGCCTTCGCGATCTCATCATGCAGCTGGTCAAGGGAGGCGGATCGCAGCCCGAGTTCCGATGCCAGGTCTGCAGCCTTTTCCGGGGAGCGGTTGATCAGGGTGATGTTGGTAGTGCCCAGGTAGTCAACAAGGTTCTTGCAGGTGTTGCGCCCGATCTTGCCTACACCGAGCAATAGAATATTTTTCGATGCTGCGTTCGTTACATGGTTACGGATATATTGAACGGCAGCAAATGAAACCGAGACGGTACCACCACTGAGCTGCGTATTGTTCTTGATCATCTTGGACGCCTGGAGCACGCTGTTGATCAGCCTTTCCGTAAAGCAACCGACGAAGCCTTTATCCTTGGAAAACCTGACCGCCGTTTTCAGCTGCCCTACAATCTCGTAGTCGCCAAGGATCTGGGAATCCAGCCCGGCACCGACATTGTACAGGTGCTCGATAGCCTCTGCGCCGTTTTTGAAATAAGCCGACTTCGTGAAAGTTTCGCGGTCACCGGCTGTTTGTGAACATAAAAGGTCCGCGAGCTGGTGGTTGCAGTATGCGAAGCCATAGATCTCGGTGCGGTTGCACGTGGAGAGAATGAATAATTCATCCAGTCCCTGGGCCGAAGCCGTCTCCAGGACCCGCTCGTACTGCTCGCTGCTGATGGCGAACTGGCCTCTCACAGAGGCATCGGATTTTTTATAATTGATTCCGGCTACGAAGAAATTTGATATGTTCTTGAAATACTGTGCGTCCATTTCTGTTAGTCAACATTCACATCACAAAAGTAATTTCGCATCTTCCCGCAGCCTAAAATCTCTGTCATTGGTCTGTCATTTACCTCGTTGATTTTCATCAGCATGCAAGATGAGCAACATCACCTGTAGATTTACTTGAACCAGTTGTACCTACATTTGTTCTTCCGTTATGAAGCGAGCAATTGTCCTGATGAACCTGGGTTCGCCCGACTCCACAGAAGTAAAAGATGTTAAAAGGTATCTTGATGAATTCCTGATGGACGAGCGCGTGATCGACAAGCCATGGCTCATGCGCGCACTGCTGGTCAAGGGGATCATCATCCCGTCCCGCGCTCCCAAATCCGCCGAAGCCTACCGCTCCATCTGGACAAAGGACGGGTCTCCGCTCATCGTTATCTCGAAGCAGTTACGTGACGCGTTGCAGCAGCAGGTAGAAGAACCCGTAGCCATCGCCATGCGTTATGGCAACCCGTCTCCGCGCGCAGCCTTCGACGAGCTGGTACGGAATAACCCCGACCTGGAAGAAGTGATCGCGGTGCCCATGTACCCGCACTACGCCATGAGCAGCTATGAAACAGCCGTGGAATATGCAAAGGAGCAGTACACGAAAGGAGGATATGCATTCCGGCTGACAACCATCCGGCCGTATTACGATAACGAGGCTTACATCCACGCCCTCGCTGAAAGCATCCGGCCCGACCTTTCAAAGGAATGGGATCACCTTCTGTTTTCCTATCACGGGATTCCGGAGCGACATATATATAAAGGTGACATTACCGGCCGTCACTGCCTGAAGGTTGAAAATTGCTGCGAGACCCCCTCGCCGGCCCATGAATACTGTTACCGGCACCAGTGCCTGGTCACTTCAAGGCTGGTGACCGGATTGTTAAATATTCCAAAAGAACGTTGGAGCATGTCGTTCCAGTCACGCCTGGGCAGGGATCCATGGCTGCAACCGTATACGGCCGCGCGTTTTGCGCAATTGCCCGGGCAGGGCGTGCGCAGGTTGCTGGTTGTTTGTCCTGCCTTTGTGAGCGATTGCCTGGAAACGCTGGAAGAGATCGCGGAAGAAGGTCGTGAGATCTTCATGCATGCGGGTGGTGAATCATTTAACATGATACCCTGCCTCAACACACACCCGCTGTGGGTGCA
>DASUVB010000569.1:0-15398 GCA_036373835.1 Flavisolibacter sp.
AGCACAAATCTCGTTTTGCGGTTATGCACGGCCGGTAGTTTGTCAATGGCGGCGATGATCTTCTGGCGAATGATGCAGGACACGAGGTGTTCCTGCGCCGGAAGAATGCGACTCGTTTGCCAGAGTATGCCCACCTTATCCATGAAACGGAATATGAGGGTGGTGACAGCCTGTTCGAGACCATTACCCGTGATCCAGGCATCCAGGAAAGCCTCCAGTCCCGCGCTATCCAGGTCGGCCATGAAGCCGATCATGGTATTCACCGCGAATTCAATGCGTGCATCAGGCTGCGGCAGGCGCAGGATGGCCTTTGTGCGTTCTTCTTCGGGCATCTCATCGATCCTGGAGATGCGGTAACCATACTTGTTGAGAAGTGCAACAGTGAGGAGGGTCTTCAGCTCGTTGCCGCTGTAGGTGCGGATGTTGGTAGGTGTGCGGGAAGGACGGAGAAAATGGTAGCGCTGCTCCCAGATCCTGATCGTGTGGGCCCTGATGCCGGAAAGTGATTCCAGTTCCCTGATGGTATAAGCCATTGCAGGCACAACAATCAATTGATGATTTAGTTGATCAAAGCAGGTGATTTTTCAGCGTACCGGATTCTTTCAGCCGGTTCAGGAGCGAAGAGGAGCCCAGCTTTTGCATGGCATCCAGGTGCCGGGGCGAATGCAGGTCGCTGCCGGCAAGGTCGTAATAGTTTTGCTTTACCAGGTATTCCGCAAGATGCAATACAGCATCACCGTAATAGCCTGTAAGCGACAAAAGGTTCAACTGGAAATAGCACCCGGCATTTTTCAGGTCGTCAAAGAACGATTTCTTCCGCGCCAGGTAGGTATATCTTTCCGGGTGCGCGATCACCGGCTGATAATTCTGCACCTGCATTTCAAAAAGCACTTCCTGCAATTCAAGCGGCGGTGTTACCATGGAATATTCAACCAGCACCATGTTCCCGCTCAGGGGCAGCAGGGGTGCTTTTGACTGCAGCTTCCGGCTGAAATAATCATCAATAAAATACTCGGCCGCGGCTTCAAGCTCCACCGCAATGCCCTCAGCTGCCGCAGCCTGTCGCAACGGCTCTATCTCTGCCTTGATCTGCTCCTCGGTATTGGGATACACCTCCCAAAGGATATGCGGTGTGGTGATCAGCTTGCGGTAGCCCAGTTCCTTCATTCCACGGATCATTTCCATCGACACCGTGATGTCCGGCGCACCGTCATCAATTCCCGGGATCAGGTGGGAGTGCATGTCCGTACCTATCCAGGACAGATCAGGGGGAAGGGAAGATCGTTTCTTAAATATCGAAAACACAATCTAATTTGAAAATTTGAGAATTTGAAAATTTGAAAATGGGGGTTACGTGTCCAGTTTGAAGGAACGTGCCAATTCGACAATTTGAAATGGAGGTTGCGTATCCGGTTTGAAGGCACGCACCAATTCGACAATTGGGCAAATTGACAATTTTAGTACGGCAGGCAACCAATTTAAAATTTAGAATTTAGAATTTAGCATTTAAAATTTCGGTCCGACACTCAACATTCAAAACTCAACATTTCTTCGACGCCATCAGCATTTCGTACAGCTGCGCCATGTCGCGCACGAGGCGCTGGTAGCTGAATTTTTCGATCACGTGCAAGCTGCTGTTGTGACCCAGCCGGTGGCGAAGTTCGTCATCCTGCACCAGGCGTAACAGGTGATCGCCGAAAAGCTCTTCTTCCTGCACACCTGCCAGCAGTGCCGTAGATCCCTCTGATACGATGTCGGCAATGCCCCCGACGCGCGTGGAGACGATCGGGTTGTTGGCGGCCTGTGCTTCGATCAGGCTCACAGGTGTGCCCTCGTTGAACGACGTGAGGCAAACAATGTCCAGTCCTGCATTGATCACATCCACATCACTGCGCCACGACGTGAAGACCAGGGGCTGATCATGTTGCCGGGTGTGCTCGTTCGTAAACCCGATCCCTGCCTGGCGGGAGAGTTCTTCCAGTTGAGACCTGGAAGCCCCGTCACCGATAATGAATGCTTTCACCTTCCGGTCGGTATGGTCGAGCACGTACCGCAGGGCACGGATGAACAGCGCGTGGTTTTTCACCGGTACAAGACGCCCTATGATCCCGATGGCAATGGTATCATCATCCACCTGGAATTCAAGGCGGAACTGGCGGCGCTTTTCATCATAATCCGTACGGAAACGGTCCAGGTCAAAGCCCAGCGGCACCACGTGAAATTTATGCTCCGGTGCGATCCTGAAATCCTCCACGAGCTCCTTTTTCTGCTGGTGGCTGATGGCGATGATGGCATCGCTCTTTGACGCAAGGTATCGTTCCGCATTAATGAACACACGGCTTTTCACATTCCCGAAATAGGAATGGAACACATGCCCGTGAAACGTATGCAGGATCACCGGCACTTTCGCTGAAGCCGCCGCGAGCCTGCCGAGCGCCCCCGGCTTGGCCGCGTGTGTATGCACGATATCCGGCCGGAACTTCCTGATCAGCTTTTGTAGTTCGCGGTACGCCTTGTAATCCCCCGCGGGATTGATCGACCGGCCCATGCCTTTGATGGTTACATATTCGATCCCAAGCTTGTCGGCCAGGTAGGCAGCGCTTTGCTCATGATCCTCCTTCTCACCAACGACGAGCACCGTTTCATATTCCGGCGACAGGTACCGGGTGAGATAGGTGGCGTTGAGTACCGGGCCGCCTACTGCTAACCTGTTTAATATTCTGAGTATCCTTGGCATTTTGCTGGTTGCTGGTTGCTTGTTGCTGGCTTTGTCCGCCATAGCTTTTAGCGAAGGCGGATTGCTTGCTTTGCCCGCGTCCGTCGCCAGAGGCTTTGGCCGTGCGCCGGCGCCGAAGCTTTGGCGCAGGAGCCCGGAGACCGTAGCCTTGGCGAAGGTGGGTTGCTGGCCTGGCTTGGGAAATTTGTAACTCTACTAATACATACGTGATCTGGGTATCACCACGTCATCAAACCTCAAACATCAAACCTCAAACAACGGCGCGGTTTGCAGTTCGCGGTTCGCGGTTCGCGGTTCGCGGTTCGCAGTTCGCAGTTCGCTGTTCGCTGTTCGCTTAACTTCTACCCTTTAACCTTTAACTTTTAGTAACCTCAAACCTCAAACACTTATTTTCGTAGCGTGCAGCAGTTTCTGACGATATGGGACCTGGTACTGACACCGATTTATATGATCGTGTTGGTGGCGGTAGCCAAAAGCATGCGTGACAAACGTTATCGTCCCGGGCACCCGTTACGCAGGTACTTTCTCCCCGGCCTGTATGTTAAGTTTGGTGGTGCCATTTTTATCGCGCTCGTGTATGCCTATTATTACAGGGGGGGTGATACATTCAACTTTTTCAATCACAGCCGCATTATTAATTCCGCGCTGGATGATTCCATCAATACCTGGTTCAAGCTGTTGTTCCGGTTTCCCGTGGAAGGAAACAGGGAGTTGTATCCGTACGCCATGCAAATGGAATGGTACAATGACCCGACCTCATATACGGTAGCATCGATCGGGGCCGTTTTCGGGCTGTTCAACGGCACCACCTATCTTCCAACTGCACTGCTTTTTGCATTCTTTTCGTACACCGGCATCTGGGCCATGTTCCGGATCTTTTACAATATCTATCCGAAGCTTCACAAGGAACTGGCGATCGCCTTTCTTTTCATCCCCAGCACCTTCGTGTGGGGATCCGCCGTATTCAAGGACACGGTCTGTATGTTCGGCCTGGGGTGGATGACCTACTGCACCTTCCGGCTGTTCATCAACCGCGATTTTTCCATCTTCAACCTGGTGATGCTGGCCACCAGCTTTTACCTGATCGCCACGGTGAAGCTGTACATCCTGCTCGCCTTTATCCCGGCGTTGAGCCTTTGGCTGCTGATGACGTTCTCGCACCGGATCCACACGCCGGCGTTACGTTGGATGGTGAACCTGTTGTTCATCGGAGTTACCATCGGGGGTTTTTTCTTTATGGCCGGGCGCTTTGCCAGTGAGCTGAACAAATACTCCTTGGAAAAACTCGCTGAAACCGCGGCGACTACACGTGGATGGATCTCCTACGTGAGTGAAAAAGAGGAAGGTTCTTCCTATGACCTCGGCGAATTCGACCCGTCCATCACCGGGATGCTGGCGAAATTTCCACAGGCCGTTGTGGTTACATTGTACCGCCCGTTCCTGTGGGAATCTCGAAAGGTCATCGTAGCCTTGTCAGCCATCGAGGCCTTCGTGTTCCTGGTGTTGACATTGCGGCTGTTTTTCAAAAAGAAACTGGGTGTGTTCCGAACGATCTCTAAAGATCCGAACCTGGTTTTTTTCCTCGTTTTCTCATTGATCTTCGCGTTCGCGGTCGGCATTTCTTCCTACAATTTCGGAGCGCTTTCCAGGTACAAGATCCCGTGTCTTCCCTTCTACGGCGCGTTCCTGATGGTCCTTATGTATTACGACAAGCTGCGCCAGCCGGCAAAAGTGGCGGTGCGGTCAAAGGTCGTGGAGAATGTCTAGGTAGCGTTTGGCATTAGCACGGATGGAGAACATTTCTTCCACCTTTTCCCGTGCAGCTTCGCCGATCCTTCTTCTTAATGCGGGATCTTCCATCAGCTGCGACAGGTAATGGATCCACTCCGCTTCGTTCTTTACAAGAAATCCTGAAACGCCGTGCTCAATTACGCGGAAGTTAGCCCCGATGGCCGTTGCTACCGTTGGAATGCCCAGCGCCATGTACTGGATCGCCTTGAGCCCGCTTTTTCCCAGCACCCATTCCTCCTCGGGCAACGGGTACACGCCGATGTCAATCCGCTGGAGATTCGCTACTTCACCTTTTTCGTTCCAGGGAACTGCTGTCACATTTAACCCGTCAATTGATACCGACGGATCGCCGATCACAAGGATATCAAACTGGTACCGCGCAGCCAGCTTTTTCAGGACACCTTCCAGCAGGTAAAAATATTTGGACGTGCTGAGGCTGCCGCTCCAGCCGATCGTGATCCGTTTACCGGGCGTTTTCATTACGGGTTGATAAAGATCCGTATTGACGGTGGACGATATATCCGTGGTCGCCTGGTTGTATTGTTGCACGAACTGGTCCAGGTATGGCGTGCAGGTGATCACATGGTCGGCATGTTTCATGAGGTACAGGGGCTTCCGCCGTCCCTTGATCCAGGTGACCAGTGGGTGGGCCTTGCTTTTAACATCGGCCAGGTACACCAGGTCATCGATATCATATATCATGGTCCGGGCCATTTTGCGGAACAGCCATTCGAAGACGGGCACGCCAAAAGGTGTCACCCACAGGTGCACGTATACGATGTCATACCGGCGGATTCGGAACAGGTCGGCTATTCGTCGCAGGTATCCTGCCAGGGTAAAATATATTTTCGATAGCAGTCCCCCGGGCCTGTAAATGATCTTCCAGAACCCCTGGCTGATAAATGGACTTACCTCCACTTCAAATCCCGCGTCACGGAAATGGGAATAGTATTGTTCGAATTTTAATCGCTGGCTTGGCGCAACTCCTTCGGGGTACGGGCATACTACCAGGATTTTCTTTCGTCTCTGTTTCATGAAAGCACTTTGCTGTAACAATCCCGGTACAGGCCAACACCACGCGACAGGCTGTGTGATTCTTCCACGGCGCGACGGATGGTTGCCGGTGGTTTCATCAGCAGGTGAGGAATGGCGTTTATTGCCTTTAGAAATTCTTCTTTTGAAAAATCATGGATCACGTAACCTGCATCAGCAGATGTAACAATTTCCTTCACGTCACCAATCCCGCTGTTGCAGATCACGGGTATGCCCATGGCGAGAACCTCGGCCAGCTTGGTGGGTGAACTTGATATCTTGGAATAGACCGGTTTGATAAATGAAATAGAAAGATCGGAAGCCTTCATAAAAAAAGGCACCTGCTTTCTTGATGCTTCCCGGATGATGAAATCACTGGCGCTGAGGCCCGCAGCATTTATTTTTTCGAGGACCTGGTCTCGGCTGGAATGTGTCAAAAATAAAAACTTCGCGTTGGGATAGTTTTCCTTTAGCTGGCGAAAGAACTGCAGCATCTCATCCAGCATGTACCAGGTTCCAATAGAGCCGAGGTAACTGACCACCATGGCATCCTCCGGCAAATCCAGTGAACGGCGGGCCTCACTTTTCTGGCCGGTATCTGTCAGGGAAAAAAGATCCATGTCGGCACAGCAGGGGATCACTTCAATCGATTGCGACCCGTTGTAGCAGCTCCAGGTCTGCATCTCGCTCTTTCCCGCGTTCGTCAGTGAAATGATCTGGTCGGCATGACCGATATAGTCAGCTTCTTTTTGCTTATAGTACCGGTAAATTCTCCTGTACAGCGGATTCGACAAATTCCACGATCCGTCTTTCTTCTCATCCGCCCAGAATCCCCGCATGTCGAAGAAAAACTTTACACCGAAGCGCTTCTTGAGGTACAGGCCTACGTCGGCCGCGATGTAGCTCCGGCAGTGGACCATGTCAAAGCCTTTCTGTTTGTGCAATGCCACTGCTTTCCGCTTCATGCGTACTGCGTCATAGAACTTCGCCAGCAACGGCGGACGACTGGAGAATGACAACGGCACCCATTCGATGCCGGCTGCGGCCACCTGGCTTTCGATCATTTCGCGCTGCAGGCGGAAGCGATCTGCCTTCTCAAAGCTCAGGATCGTGAACCTGTAACCGGCTGCTGCCAGGCCCTGCACATAGGGAAGGATCTGCGACTGGCCAAGTGGATCGGTCAGCCCGTCATAAGTGATATACAGAATTTTTTTTGACATGGATGCTACCTGCAATCCCAACAGGCAATGCCCGCTGGTGGATTATTTGAAGAAGCCGAAGTCGAGGCTTTGTTGTAGGGCAATATGCTATTTCATCCAGCGCTGGTACCACATCTGGAACATCAGCAGGTACCATACCTTGAGGTATTTTTCCTTCCTTCCACTATAAAAATCAGTGACCAGCTTCTCCACCTCCGGAACATTGAACAGCCCATGGGCCTGCAGTCGCTCGCGGCTGAAATGTTCGTTTGCCAGAGGCCGGAGTTCACCCGACAACCATTGTTCTACAGGAATGGCGAAACCCATTTTCGGGCGTTCCATCATTTCCTTCGGAAGGTATTTGTGCACGATCTGCTTCAGTATGTATTTCTTCTGTCCCTGGTGGTATTTAAAATCTGACGGCAGTTGCGCCGCCCATTCAATTACGTCCTGGTCCAGGAAGGGTTCGCGCCCTTCGAGGCTCACCGACATGGTGGCCCTGTCAACCTTCTGCAGGATGTCATCCACCATGTAGGTCTGGTAGTCCACTGCCATCATAAAAGACAAGGGATCATAAAACTCCTTCCTCAGCTCTTTACTGTTCAAACCTGAATTCAATTCTGTAACCGGGGATGCAAATATTTTCCTGATCTCCGCATTATTAAAAACCTGGTTGAGATTCTTAAGGAGTTCCTCCGGTGACGGATCGTTCAGCAGGTTTTTCAACTTGTCGTACCTGCTGTGGAAATTATAGCCATCCCTTAAAAATGGAATGCTTTCAGATGATACGCGCTCCATCGCACCCGCCGCCAGTTTTCTTAATGGCGTTGGGATCTTCCTAAGTTTATCAGCATACCTGCTGATGTAGTCATACCGGTTGTATCCGGCAAATATTTCGTCCCCTGCATCAGCCGAAAGCGCTACGGTGACCTTTTTCCGGGCGAGCCTGCTTACGAGGATCGTGGGAATGGCGCTGCTGTCTGCGAACGGCTCATCATAATAGTAGGGCAATTCAGGAATGATCTCCAGGGCTTCCTTTGGCGTGCAGTAATATTCCGTGTGATCGGTTCCGAGGTGGTTGGCGATCTGCTTTGCAAACGGAGCTTCATCCAGCTTGTTATCAGTAGACCCGATCGTAAATGTTTTGATTCGTTCTGTATGATTTTTCTGCAGAATGGCCGTGACACAGGAGCTGTCATATCCACCGCTCAGGAATACGCCAACGGGAACGTCTGCTACCATGCGATACAGAAAAGCTTTCTCCAGGACCTTTTCCGTGTGTTCGATCGCCTCGTGCAGGGTGATGTCCAGCTTTGGCTTGTTGTAATAATCGTACACGTTCCAATACTGTGTGGTCTGGTAGCTGCGGTTGTCCAGGTTGAACCGCAGCATATGCCCCGGCGCCAGCTTGAATGTATCGGCGTAAATGCAGTGCGGGTGCGATACATATCCGTATTGCAGGAAGGAAGCCACCGCATCGGGACTGATGATCTTCCGGAAGCGCGGATGCTTCGTGAATGACTTCAGCTCCGAACCAAAAAGGAAAAGGTCGTTCGCCAGCGACCAGAAGAACGGCTTCACCCCTGCCCGGTCCCTGATGCAAACCACCTCATTATTCTTTTCATCGAACATTGCGATCGCAAACATGCCATGCCACTGGTGAATGGCGTCCGGACCCCACTCCCTCCACGAATGCAGTAACACTTCGGTATCGGAATGTGTAATAAACTGGTGGCCTTTCCGGATCAGGAGCTCGCGGATCTCGTCATAATTGTATATCTCACCGTTAAAAATAATATGCAACCCGTCGTAATGCATGGGTTGGTTGGCCGCTGAACTGAGGTCAATGATAGAGAGTCGCCTGTGACCGAGGGCAATGGTCCCGGCATCCGTATCAGAGAAAAAAATTCCTTCCCCGTCAGGACCGCGGTGCGAAACCGCGCATGCCATGTCTGCGATAACCTCGCGGGGCGTGCCCCGCTTAAAGTCAATAAAGCCTGAAATTCCACACATATACTATACCCAAAGAATGTTTATTGCGCTGACTTCTTAATATATACCGTGAGCTGCATCCCCGTATCTGTTGCTTTCATGATTTTCCTGAAGACGGGATGCATCCATGAAGGTAAGGGCGACAGGTCACATACCTCGAACCTGTGGCTGACCACAGAAAACCCAAGCCGCCTGCCTGCCTCACGGAACGAGTCGAGGCTGAATTCATACAAGTGAAACGGAACATGCATTGGACTTAGATTAGTGACATAGTTAGTTCCCTGTAACCGGTAAAAAAGATTAATAAGCCTCCCGATCAGCCAATTGCCCGACGGCACTTCAATATGTATGATCCCCCCGGGCTTCAACCATTTCAATGTAGTGGCAAGGCTTTGTGCCGGGTGATACAGGTGTTCGAAAACGGCGCCAAAAGTGATGAAATCGAAGGATTCCGGCTGGTAATCCAGTTCCTCGATAGCGCCCATTCGCAATCGGGTAGTGCTGATACCCATTTCGCTAATGGCCTTCTCATAAAATGGCCTGGAAGGCTCAAGTCCGAAGGCGGAGAAACCCTCGCGGTCCAGCGTGATCATCGCTTTTCCCAGCCCGGCTCCCACGTCCAGTGCAGTCATGCCCGGCTGGAAATTCAAAAGGGGCTTTGCTTCGCGGATTTCGCCAAGGAAATAATCATCATCGGTCCGGAAGTACTCAGGCCGCCAGTAAGAATCCGGCGGAATTCCATAATGGTCCTGCATGTCGAACGGAATTGGCAGCGGTGCCGCGTATACCAGGCCGCAGCGATTGCACCTTTTAACTGACACCGTGATCCCGGTTTTCCTCCGGGGGAAATGACCCGTTGACTGGCTCAGTCGCTGGCCAAGCACCTTATGTCCCGATGTTTCGTCTCCGCACATTTCACAATTATCGACATCTTCGAAGTAATACCGTTTCATAATGATCGCTCGTGCGTTCGTTTCAATTTGTATCGGAAATTGTAATGCCATCAGGCCATCCCGCACAGCATTCAGGAAAGATATTTTTTGTAAAGCCTGTAGAAAAAGTTCAGTCTCTTCTCATCATTTGGATATTCGAAATAGTACCTGCCAGGCAAATCAATGAGTGTGTTTAATTCGACTATAGTAATTCCCAGTTTCTTTGCGATATACTCTTTGTCCCGCTCTATCTCGGCTACATTAAACATCGGCTCCTTTAATTCCTCCAGTGCCTTCTCCCTGGTCATCAGGCCGGAGCAGATCAAACTTGAAAATGTCGCCTTGCGATAGTCGAGATTGAATTTTTTCGGAAGCAGGTATGATTGAATAAACTTGGTGAATCTTGATTCATGGTGCTTGCCTCCATAGTCTCTCCACCCCAGTTTTTCCTTCAGGATCCGGGTCGCTTCTGCCTTGTTATACGTTACAAAATTGAGCAGGTAAAGAATCCTTATACCCTTTATAAACTTGTAATAGAACTCTGCCTTGTAGTCAAATAACGGAAATGTATGTACCCGTTTTGTTCCAAATGTTTTTACAATCGCACTAAAATAAACGGTATCCTTAGCGTTATAATGCCAAAGCCTCGGCAGGATGCCTTCTGTTGCCAGGTTCCCGCCGCTGATGATATACTTCACTCCATATTTAGCAGCTACCCGGTGTAACGCTCCGAGGATGGCGACATCGGTGGGAGTTTCGGCTTCCACCACGGAAGCTTTCAAAAAGGCAAGCTGGATATCTTTGAATTGCTCCCAGTCGAGTACAAAGCTTTCGTAATCGAACTTTAGTGCACGCGCAATATTTTTGATGTTCAGTGTGGCAAAATCGGAGTTCCAACCATTATCCAGGTGAACCAGCAATGTGCGAATTCCGTGCTGGCTGAGCAGGTACGCGGTGTAACAGCTGTCAACACCACCGCTGATACCCAGAACTACATCATATTTTTCATTCGACCGGCCCGACGCCTTTATTTTCCGGATCACGTCAGGCAAACAGGCCGGGCCGAACTTTTTTTCCTGTTTCAGCTTCTCTACCTTCTCAAAAAACTCTGTACAGTGATTGCAATACCCGCTCTCATCAAAGCGAATATCAGGATCCGTCGTGTCCATGACACAACGCAGGCACTGCTGGTATTGATTATGCGCTGATTTCAAAGCGGATTTCGTCTTTTGACGGGTAGTTGATCAGGACGCCCCTGTTGGTGTCACAATAAACAAACATGCTTCCTGCGGCAACTGCATTTGCATACGCATTTGCAAATGCGTGCTTCAGGTGCTCCATATTGCCGGCACCCCCGAGCGCCACAACAGGGATACTGACTGCGGAGGCAACCTTTTTGATAAGATCATAATCGTAGCCATTCATACTCCCGTCCCTTTTGATCGATTGCAAAATAATCTCGCCTGCCCCGGATGCTTCCATTAATTCAGCAAATTCCACCGGGTTTCTCCCCGTGGCCGTACGACCATTCTGCACCCACACGCGTTCCCGGCCGAAAAAGTCTTTCTTCACATCAATACATACCGTTATAGTGGAAGAACCAAATTCGCTGGACGCTTCCTCAATAAAGGCTGGTCTTATTGCAGCTGCGCTGCCGATTATCACCCGTTCCGCACCATTCGATAACAACTGGGCGATCTGGGTCAGCTGGCTGATCCCACCGCCAACTGCGAAAGGCATACTCGCCTCTTCGCCGATCGATCTGACCAGGTCGGGCGCTATAACTGACCTGTTTCTGGCGGCATCGATGTCCAGAAAAATCAACTCATCCGCTTCGAGTTCATTGAATATCCTGACTGCATTCAGGGGGTCTCCGATATACCTGTATCCTTTGAACCCGACCGATTTGACCAAATGTCCCTCATGCAATAGCAGGACCGGTATAACTCTTGGTCGGAACATCAGAAATCTATGAAATTTTTAAGGACCTTTTCCCCGGCGCGGTGACTTTTCTCCGGGTGAAACTGCACTCCGGCGATATTATCCCTTTCTATTCCGGATGGGAACTCGTAGTCGTATCGCGTGGTGCAAATAACATGGCCGTGCACTGCTGCATCCAGGTGATAGGCATGCAGGAAGTAGAATTCATCGGCATCACCCACATGGGCCAATATCCTGCTGTCCCTGCATCTTGACAGCTGGTTCCATCCGATCTGTGGGACCTTGTAACGCGCAGCATTGCTCACCCGGAATCTTACGTTGGTTCCGCTGAACCACCCAAACCCCTCTGCATTGCCCTCCTCTCCTCTTTCGGCCATCAGCTGCATTCCAAGGCAGATCCCCAGGACTGGTTTTTTTTTAACAAGTGCTGCGTCATTAATATCGTCATAAATACCCATGGTTTTCAGGTGCGCTACCGCCTTTCCAAAATGTCCAACGCCGGGCAAAACAAGTTTATCCGCCATCCGCATTTCAGCCGGCCGCGTGATCACCACGGTATCCACAAAAAACTGCTGAAGTTTCTTAACAATACTGAAAATATTACCCATCCCATAATCAATCACACCGATTGTCATGAGCGCGATATTTCGGAATAGATGTCTGCAAGTCTTGATTTGTATACCCTGCTGTTGAACTGTTCCGTGCACCACGCCACGGCAGGACCGACGAACTGCAACCTTTTTTCATTATCCCTGTCCAGTTCCCCAAGCAGCGTGGCAGCAGTTTCAGGTTGATCCAGGGGAAAGAAATGGCTGTTGTTGTTAGTGATTTCCCGAAATACCTGTATGTCTGACAAAAATGTCGGGATGCCAAGGGCCATTGCCTCTATCACCGACAACCCGAAACCCTCGTGTCTCGAAGCCTGGATAAACAGGTCATACGCGGGCAGAAAGTCCGCAGGACGCTCCACCTGGCCCTTCAGGATGACCGGCAAATCTTCTCTTTCAATTTGCTCCCGCAGCGATTGTTCCAGGTTACCATCACCATAGATGTCCAGTTGAACGCCTGTGTTTTTCAGCAGCCGGAAAATGTCCAGCAGGTAGAAGTAATTTTTTGCGTCTTTAAGGTTCCCTACTGCGACGCATTTCAAAGCCCCTGTCCTGGCGGGGTGCGGAGTTGCTCTAAAAAAATTGTCCGGCAGGAAATTATACAGGACAAACCTTTTGCCCGTAAACGGGATAAACCTGAAATAGTCTTTTAAAACAAAATCCGATACTCC
Source organism: Flavisolibacter sp. (assembly GCA_036373835.1). Lineage (GTDB taxonomy): Bacteria > Bacteroidota > Bacteroidia > Chitinophagales > Chitinophagaceae > Flavisolibacter. Next base: position 12,904 of record DASUVB010000569.1, read on the forward strand.
TATCAGTGCATGTCGCGGCTTCAGGGTAAGCCGCTCCAGGAACAGGCTGATCCTGTTTCGCTGAAAAGCATCGAGACTGTACATGCTGTGCAGCGTGGAGATCAGTGGAAAATTGCGCGGGGTCGCCAGGCGTGCAACGATAGTGCTGACAAACAGGTGGGAATGCACCAACACAGGCTGCAGGGTGGTAATGATGCGCCTGAGCTTATCCACGGTACCCATGATACTACTCCATCCTTTATGATCGAGGCACGTGAACGATACATCTCCCTCGAATGAATTCGTGAAGTGAGCCGGACCACTCAGGTAAACAACCAGGTGCCTGTATTCCGGTAATGTATTTACGGAATTCTTGAGCTGGATCTCCGCTCCTCCCGTAGCCAGTGTATCGATAATATGAACGATTGCCTTCTTCTCCATCAGGGGTTATTATCATTTACTGCGGCCTGTGAACCGGCGGCAGGGACAGGTGCATATACTTTCCGGTAGAAATAGTAGATCAGCAGTGTCAGGAACAGGTACGAAATGACCGTCGAATATGCAGCGCCAAATGTGAGGTATTCGCGGATCAGCAGGTAATTCAGGCCCAGGTTCAGCAACAGCGTGATCATGCTGGCAGCTGCAAGGTGGCGTGTCTTACCCCTGTATGCCAGTGCGCTGGAATACGGAATTGTAAAAGCAAAGGTGATGGTCGCGATACCGGCAAATACGATGAACGGTGCCGATTCATAATAATTCTCACCAAGCAGCGGTTTTGAAAACAAGAGAAACAGGATATACAGTGCGACGACGGCGAAGACCAGGAGCACCAGGAATAAAAAAAACGATTTCCTGATCCTGTGAAAGCCGTAGTGATCGTTCAGGGAAAGCTTATTGTACAGCACTGGTGTCAGGAAATTGATATAGCCTGTAATCAGCGTGCTGACCATGGACCCGATCTGGTATCCCAGGTTATAGATGCCCATCTGGTACACGCTGACGATGCCCGCAAGAAACCACCGGTCTGCTGAATTCAGCACCATCTTGCTCCACTGCTGGAACATCAGCGGGAAACCAAAAGCTGTAGCGCTTCTCAGGGTATCCCTGTGCACCCGTGGTACGAGGTATTTATTGCGGACTGCAAAAAAATAGAAATGTATAAAGAAAGTGGCACCCAGCACCAGCAACCAGGCGGCAATCCTTGATGTGTAAGTAGCGCTGACGTTGTACACCAGGATAATGATCAGCAGGTTCTCTACAAGCGTGATACCATTATTAACGATAACATATTCGCGGAGCTTCTTCTGGTAGATCAACAAATTTTTCACGTCTTCGCTGATCATGGTGAGACATGCTGCTGCCGGGATAAAAATGATGAAAGCGTCAAGGTTCACAGGCAGCACCGCGTTAAATGGTGTTACCAGGACCAGCAGCGTCCAGAAGACCGACATGGCAATAATAAAAAGATATGCGCTTGAGTACATGCGCGCCCGGCCTTCCGTACCATGATCGAAATATTTTGTCCAGAAGTATGAATTGGAATTCACGCTGACCAATGGCGCAAAAAGGGAAACCAGCAGGGAAAAAAAGATCGCCTTGCCGTATTCATCCGGGGGCAGGCGTTTCAGGTAAAATCCAAGTGCAATGAATACAATTACGGTATTAATGACATTGGACAGCGTGAACGCAGAAATCTCTTTTATGGCGGAGAGCCGGCCGGCAAAGTAACCTGCGAATCTCGTGGTGATATAATTAATCAACGCCCAGTGCGACTTTTATGATCTCGCGCCCGAAATGCCTGAAGGCCAGCGGATGCTTCCGCAAGCTGCGCAGCGCCCGGCTAAACTGCCGGCCCCTGAGCAGTGAAACAATTTCTTCCTTTGCTTCGGTAATGCCAAGATTGCCGAGGTATCTTCCCATCTGATCGTCTGATAAAGAGGCCTTCAGGATTTGCAGGAATGACCGGTTGGCAATTTCGTAACGCTCTTTTTCCAATTCTGAAAAAGATCTCCTTGTTTCACTGTTCGCTTTAAGACTCCACTCGCCGATTTGCCTGTCATCGACAATTACTTTTCCGCGCAACGCCACTTCCTGTATAGAAAGCGCATCTGTATTCAGCGAAGGATAGCTGTAAAACCCACTACCCTCCGCCGCCTTCCTGTTGACCATCGCTCCAAGGTGGTAGAAGCTGCGAACCAGGGGGCGTTGGATCACATATTCTGCCCCGTCGGTAAGAACAGCATGCTCCCCCAGTTTCATGCCCTTGTCCTTTAGCGGCGTGATATCAAACTGGTAGTGGTACAGCACGATCTCACCAGCGCCACCATTTGCATGAATGGCGTCAAGGGCGCGCGTGATGAAATGGCGGTCTGTATAATGATCATCGCCATCCAGGTTCAATATCCAGTCGGCACCTGCGCCAAGCTCATGGAACAGCCGCTGGTAATTCCCGACACGGCCTCTGTTTACTTCATTGCGAAAAAGTGATACCCTGCTTTCATTAGCAAATGTGTGGC
>DASUVB010000570.1:0-3477 GCA_036373835.1 Flavisolibacter sp.
GAACGTAGAAAGGGATCCTGTTTTCATCAACGCAGAACTGGTAGCGGTTTGCGGATCGGTAACGGATATGAACGGCAACCCGCTCGGCAATGCATTGCTGCGCTGGAAATCCGGCGGTGAAAGCTTCACCAGTAATGCAGAAGGCCAGTTTCTGACGACCCAGACGGAAGGCAAACACATTCTTGTAGCGCAACTCCCGGGTTACAAGGATACAGAAATGGAAATTGTCGTAACAAAGCCACAGAAAAGCTCCAACACAAAAGTTCAGAATGTTACCGCTCCTGCGGCAGGCAATTTCCTGGCGCCGGCTGTCAAAAATTTAAGCGCCACGAAACCTGCTTCAGCGGCAAGCTTTATCAGTGCCGGGTCCATGACAAGCTTTAGTAACGGAGTTTCAGTGAACCAGGCGGTGATGGGAAATCTTGTCAACGCAGGCGATATCGTGAACGACGGAACTTCGTGCGGCCACGTGGTGCGCATGCGGAAATTTTACGTGAAGGCTGTTATCACGGATGAAGCGACCGGCAAAACCATCAGCAATGCAACCGTCGAAGTGGAATACAACGAATCCACCAAAAAGACCACGGATGCGGCGGGCGTCGCGCTGGTGACGGATGTTCCTTCACCCTCAGGCGTCCTGATCATAAAAGGTCCCGCGGGATCCCTGTATATCCCTGTGAAAAAGACCGTGGCAATAGACAACAGCAGGGATACCATGGAGATTGCAGCAACTCTGAAGACCGGCTGCCGTATTTCCGGCAAAGTGTTCGAAGGGTCAACGGCTGTAAAGAATGCCGAAGTAGTTGTGGTAGGAATGGAACATATCAGCGTTCGCTCTGACGCGGCCGGCAATTATGTGTTGCCCGGTGTGCCGGTGGGAGAATTCACGCTGCGGGCTTCAAAAGCAGGCCTGCTTGCCGATGACAGCACCATTACAACAGAAAGCAGTAAATCGTACACGGTGGATTTTTCGCTGAAAGATCCCGGCTTTGATGCAGCCAGTCTCCTGGGATTCAAGCTCGTGCTGCACAAATCAGAACCCGGCGCGGCACCAAACGAATTCAGGATCAGCGGGGAGCTCGTGGAGATTCCCGACAATATGCTGTTTAAGAAAAAAGCTTCCACCAACCTGAAAATTCCTTTTACGAATGCGTTGGTCATTAAGAGCGGTACGGGCATCGTTCCCAAAGACGGTGTGCTGAAAACGGATGTATCCGAAATACCGCTGACGGTTTTCAACTGGGTGCAGGTAAAATTGCGCAACGGCAGCGGCCTGCAGGTGAAGGCATTGGGAACAGATAATTCATCCGGCCAGATCATCGGTGAACTTGCATTCGACGTAACTGGAACTTTCAGCAGCCTGACAAACTGGAAGATCCCGTTTGAATCCATAAAGCTGGCCATGGGAACCGAAACGATGCTGGGCGCACTGACAAGTACCGGCAGCTTTACCGGTTCATCTTTCAAATTAAATGGACCCGCTACCGGCTGGGAAGTATACGGGGTGAAAATTACACCGGACCTTGCCAATAGCGAGATCAGCACAGCAGGATTGAACGTAAAAGGCAAACTGGAGATGAAGGATCTCCCGGTGATCGGCACATTGACCATGACACTGAAAAACCTGCAGATCAGCAAAACAGGGTCGATCGGTGCGGTGGACCTCGAGCTGTCACCAAAGCCACAGATCACGCTTTCGGCATGGAACCTCACCGTGGAAGCGGCAGCCATCGATCCCTATGGTTTTAAATTCACCGGGAATATGAAGGTCCCCATCCCTTCATCACCTGAAGCAAATATCGGCTTCAGTGATCTCGGCATCTCTGCAAAGACTGGGATCACGGGAGGCAAATTCTACCTGCCCGATGTGGGGCTGAACATTTTCGAGATCGTAAAATTCAAGGCGGGCGCAGAAGCCATAGCCCTGCAGAAATTACCGTCTTCACCGGTGTACCAGTTTGTCGGCAGCGGCAGCATGAGCCTCCCGAAATTCATAAAGAACGAACTGAAGGTGGATAATTTCACTATCCGCTCTGACTGGAACTTCAGCGCAAAGGTGCAGACGGATTTTACAGTTGGATTTGCAGACATGGCAGCGCTGACGATCACCAAGGTTGGCATCAGTACGGCACCGGCAGGTTTTGATATCGGCGGGAAATTCAAATTGCAGATACCAAATTTCGGCATTGGTGCGGGTGGTGAGATTCACTACCGCCAGGGTGGTGCTGTTTCAGTGGATGACCTGGCCATAGCTTTCAACCTGTCCTCGGCAGTGGGAATGAGTGCCAGTGTGAAATTCGCCGAAAATGAATATGCCGGTTCCGGGTTTTTGAAGATCCCGGGTTTATCCAGTGGCGTAGGGCTGCAATTCCTCTACCGGAATCTTCCCGGCGGAAAGCTGGTAAAGGCTGATTTCAATACGGGGGTTATCATACCGATTGGCATCGTGAAGCTGGACCAGCTGGGCGGAGGCTTTTCGTGCAACACCGCCACCAGCATTTATTCCGTCACTGCAAAAGGCAGGATCACCTTCGCTGCCGACCCCGCGGGCCTGCTTGCACTGAACCCTGTCAGTGTTACGATCACGTCAACTCCCAAGGGTCCCATCTTCGAAGGTGGCGCCAACGTGGTGCTGATGAATTCGTGGAAGATCGGCGAAGCAAGCATGAAGATCGATTTCCCGGACAAGTACTTTTTTATTGATGGAAAATTCGGCGGTGGCTTTACCCTGATGAAAGGATTTAATGTGGATGCCGCAGCGGGCCTGCATATAGAAGCAAGCGCTCAATCCGGCAACAGTTACTGGATGATGGCCGGATACACTAAGGTGGCCATTCCCTACATCTGCAATACCGGTGTGCTGATTGCAGGCGGCTGGAACGTGGCGAAGACCGTGCATGAAAGCCTGAGCGGTGTGCCTGATTATGCGTTATACAATGGAAAACTGTACGGGGGATATTTCGGCGCCTTTACCAGCATCGGGGCAGACCCGCCGCCAATTGGTGTGAAGGGCCTGGCTACGCTGGATGCGTGGTACCGTAATGAAGGCAATGCAGAAATATATGGCAACGTGAAAGCCGCGTCTTACGGTGTCAAGTTCAACGCACTGTGGTCAGCTGGTGCCAGCGCGGACTTCCTGGGAATGGGCGTTGCGAGCGCCAGCCTCAATGTAAAGGGAGGTCTTGAGGGATATTATACCCCGTCCGGCTGGAGTATTAACGGCAACCTGGGTTGCGATATCCATGCGCATATTGGCTGCAATGGTGGCTGTAACGGGATTACATGGGGATGCTGTTTCAATGCCTGCGTGCTCGGATGCGAAGTGTGTCCATGCCCATGCGGCGTTAAAATATGCGCCGGCGGCAGCGTCAACATCGGCTATAGTTCGGCATCAGGATTTTCTTTTGGTTTAAACGTATTTTAATTGCTCGCCATGAAAACAAAACTGTTTTTGTTGTTAACGTATTTCATTCCGTC
>DASUVB010000571.1:0-11392 GCA_036373835.1 Flavisolibacter sp.
AGGAATTGTCTGCCGAACTGGGACTGGATCCATCTTCAATACTGAGTACCCTGATCAAGCTTCCCGAGGTGATCACCCCAACGAGTGAGACCCTGACAGACGATGAATGGAAAGCTTTTGCTACCATCGTACAGGCAGCCATTGATGACCTGGATTATCATAGGACCGAGGAAGGCAGGGTGCTGGAAAAAGACCTGCGCCTTCGTATTGAGAATATTCTGAAACAGCAGGACGAGGTCATCGTCCTGGAACCCGTGCGCCAGCAAAAGATCCGCGAAGGCCTCACGCGGCTGCTGGAAGAAAACGTGGGAAAAGAAAATTATGATCGCAACAAGCTGGAACAGGAGATCATCTATTACATTGAAAAAATCGACATCAGCGAGGAGCAGGTACGCCTGCGGAATCACTGCGAGTATTTCGTTTCCGTGCTGAACGAGGATGACGATGCCAAGGGCAAGAAGCTGTCGTTTATTTTACAGGAGGTCGGCCGCGAGATCAATACCACCGGGGCAAAGGCATATGATTCCGCCATCCAGCGCTGCGTTGTCATGATGAAGGACGAACTTGAAAAAGCGAAAGAACAGGTGCTGAACGTTTTATAGTGCCCTGAGCGATCAAACCCATTTACTTTTGCAGTATGTGTCAACTCCACCAGGTGCTGAAATATTCGTTGCTGATCTTCACCCTGTTCCTGCTCCGGTCCTGCACACCCATTGATCTTTATGAAAAAAACGAGCCGATCCCGAAACATAGCTGGGATGCTTCGTTCCGGCCGCAGTTCAGCTTCGAGATCCGCGATACAACGGCGCCTTACCAACTCTACATCACCCTGCGGCACAATGCGCGGTATCACTTCAACAATATCTGGCTTAACATCCACGTAAAACTGCCCGACGGCTCCACCCAGAGATTCACGGAGATCGAAATGCCCCTGGCTTCAAAAGACCGGGGCTGGCTGGGGGAAGGGATGGACGATATCTATGAACAGCGTATCGGCATCACGCTGGACCCGGCCAAATTTTCATTTTCAAAGAGCGGTGTTTACACGTTTACCATTGAACACATCATGAGAGAGGATCCCCTGCAGAATGTGATGAACGTGGGACTACGGCTGGAAAAGAAACCCCGCTGATATGGCAGACGACACCAGGAAAAAACTGCGGCGCGTAACCACTGTGTACTGGGTACTCCTGCTCTATATTATTGCGGCCCTGGTGTGGTGGTTTCTTTCACTGATGCACCAGAACACCAGCATGTACCAGCTCCAGCGACAGGAACTCGGCATCATTTACCAGGATACGGCCTCGGTAAATTACAGGCAGGACCTGCATAATATCGAGGACCAGCACCGGCGTAATGTAACGAAGTATGTAGGAGAAGGAATTACGTTCCTGCTGTTGACGCTTGTGGGTGCGTTGTTTGTGTACCGTGCGGTAAGGCGACAATTCCGGCTCCAGCGGCAGCAGCAGAACTTCATCATGGCCATTACACACGAGCTGAAGACGCCGATCGCGGTGTCACGGCTCAACCTGGAGACGCTGCAGAAATACCAGCTTGATGAGCCGCGCCGTTCCAAGCTCCTGCAGATGACGCTGCAGGAGACGCTTCGGCTGGACACCCTGATCAATAACATCCTGATTGCATCGCAGCTTGACGGGCGGTCCTACCAGCTTTCAAATGATGAACTTGATTTTTCGCACCTCACATCAGACCTGGTGCAGCAGTTCAGCAGCCGTTATCCCGATCGCGTGATCGAAACTGGTATCGAAGAGGATGTGGACATACGCGGCGACCAGATGCTGCTGAAACTACTGATCAGCAACCTGCTGGAAAACGCCAACAAGTATTCGCCACGCGACCAGCCGATCCACCTTCAACTGCGCAGCGACGGCAGCAGGGCGGCCCTGGAAGTTGCCGACCACGGTCCCGGCATACCACCGGAAGAACGCGAGCATGTGTTCGAGAAATTTTACCGCCTCGGTAATGAACAAACGAGGAAGGCACAGGGCACCGGCCTTGGGTTATACCTTTGCAAAAAGATCGCAGAGGACCATAACGGCACGATCGCTATTGAAGATAATCAGCCGGAAGGGACTAAATTTATCGTGCATTTACCTGTTAACAGCAACACATGATCGATCCGACTAAGCCATCGGTTCTGCTGGTGGAAGACGAAGAAAACCTGCACGAATCCCTCAAAATGAACCTGGAGCTGGAAGGCTACCAGGTAACCTCCGCCTACGACGGCATCCAGGCCACGAAAGCTGTGCAGAACGAATACTTTGACCTGATCATCATGGATATTATGATCCCCGAGATCGACGGGTTGAGTGTGACGCAGAACATCCGGCTTACCAATACCGAAGTGCCGATCCTGATCCTCAGCGCGAAAGACACCGTGGCCGACCGCGTGCAGGGACTTAAAAAAGGAGCGGACGATTACCTGACCAAGCCATTCAACCTCGAAGAGCTGCTGCTGCGCATCCAGAAACTGATCAGCAAAAATAAAAAGCTGCAGGACCGGTCCACGATCGGCGACCAGTACAGCTTTGGCGGAAACACCGTGGATTTCAAATCACTGGAGGTTCGCACGAAGTCCGGGGAAAAGATCCAGTTGAGCAAGAAGGAAGCCATGCTGCTGAAGCTCCTCATCGAGAACAAGAACGAAGTGGTAACGCGTGAAAAGATCCTGCAGTCGGTGTGGGGCTACAACGTGTACCCGACCACGCGCACGATCGACAATTTCATTCTCAACTTCCGCAAGTATTTCGAAGATGACAGCCGGAACCCGAAGCATTTTCACTCGGTCCGGGGCGTCGGTTACAAGTACACGCCTTAAAGATCGCCGAGCTGCGGCCTGAGTACGATATCTTCCACAACTGCCTGCGGGGACAACTGGGTTGCTGCAAAGATCATACGGGCAATATCTTCCGCCTCCATGATCCGGTCTTCAGCCACGCCGCTGCCTTTCCAGGAATCTGTGTACACGGCGCCGGGGATGATGGCCGTTACGCGTACGCCATACGGCTTTAGTTCCTCGCGGAGGTTCCGCGTAAACCCAAGCAATGCATATTTGCTGATGCTGTATGCGCCACCGCCCGGGTACGCACCCAGGCTGGCGATGGAACAGATCGTGAAAATATGGCCTGACCGCTGCTCCTTCATGCGGCGGATGACTGCGCGCGTAGTGTGGTAGGCACTGAAAAGATTCACCCCCAGCATGGATTCCAACGCGCCATCCGGTTCATCGCTGATATTCCCGGGAATATAGGTGCCGGTATTGTTGACCAGCACGTCAATGCTTCGTGCCGCCTGCAGCGCCCACTCACCGAACAGGATCGCCTGCTGTTTCAGGGAGAGGTCCATGGCCTTGCCGTCAACGCTGATGTTGGGGAAACGGGTCCTCAGTTCTTCCATGGTCTGTAACAGCGTATCCTCCTTTCTTGCGTTCAGGTAAAGATCATATCCATGCGCCGCAAAGATCTCCGCGGTGGCACGACCGATCCCTCGGGAAGCCCCGGTTATAACTGCATTCATACCATTCTTTATTTTTGGACTCTTTCTTGCCCGCAAATCTACTTCAATACCGCTGCCAATGAAATACAGGCATGTTTTCTTCGACCTGGATCATACCCTTTGGGATTTCGATGCCAATGCAAAGGCAACGCTCGAGCAATTGCATATTGACCTAGACCTTGTAAGCAAGGGTGTTCATGATTTTGAAATGTTCCATAAGAACTACCTCGCGCATAATGAAAAGCTGTGGGCGCGTTACCGGAAAGGATTTATCAGGCAGGATGAATTGCGCCTCAAGCGGATGTGGCTCACCCTGCTCGACTTTCATATTGCGGACGAAGCGCTGGCACGCCAGCTGAGTGAATTGTTCCTGCAGTTGCTGCCGACGCGCACCATCCTGTTCCCCGACACCATCGAAGTGCTGGAATACCTCCGGTCGCGGGGATACGGCATGCACCTCATCACCAATGGTTTTGAAAAGACGCAGCACAGCAAGCTGCGTACCTCAGGTCTTGACCGCTTTTTCAGGGTGGTGGTCACTTCTGAATGTTCCAACAGCCTGAAGCCGGATGAAGCCATCTTCCGGTTTGCCATGGACAAGACCGGCGCAGTTGCATCTGAAAGCATCATGGTCGGCGACAGCATTGAAGTGGACATCGAAGGTGCCATGAAGGTGGGCATGGACCAGGTGCACGTCAACTATAATAACGCAGATATCCAGCAGGTACAGCCTACTTACACGGTAAAATCGTTGAATGAGTTGAAGGACATTCTGTAACTGTCCTGCCGACGGGCCGGCAGGACAGTCTTTTTAATAGCATGCAGTGCGGAACATTCTTTCACATTTCGCTTTCTTCACGCACTCCTTCTTGGCTTTCTTTGTTTCCTTGCCCGTTGTGGTTCCAAGTACCGTAGCAGTTACTGCTGCAGTCGTGAGCAGGCCGACGCCCGCTGCAATAATGTACTTTTTCATATCCGGGGATTTGATATAAGGTACGCAAAAGTCCCGGATTCCGCTACCACTTTCCAAGAACGGTAACCCCGCCCCTGACGCGCTGGTTGATTTTGACATCAACCTGTGTGTCCAGCGGAAGGAGCAGGTCCACGCGGGAACCGAATTTTATAAAGCCCATTTCATCGCCCTGGCGGACGAGATCGCCTGGCTTCAAATAATTTACGATACGTTTAGCCAGTGCGCCCGCGATCTGCTTAACGAGGATCTCGCGCCCGTTGTGCCGGTACACGACGGAATGCCGTTCGTTTTCTACCGATGACTTCGGATGCCAGGCCACCAGGTATTTGCCGGGATGGTATTCACTGTACAAAACTTCGCCGCCAACAGGATTGCGGTTCACATGCACATTCAGCGGGCTCATAAAAATGGAAACCTGCAGGCGCCGGTCGTTGAAAAATTCGTCGGCCTGCACTTCTTCGATCACAACAACGGTTCCGTCGCAGGGAGCAACGATCACATCGGGTCCCTCCGTATGCGTTCGCGCGGGAATACGAAAGAAAGAAAGTATGAACACCAGCAGTCCTGCAATTGCCAGGGCCATGATCCAGCCTACCACCGGGTACCGTGGCATGATCAGCATCACTGTCAGTAATACCAGAACCGCCGCAATGATGGTACTTACCAGGATGGTCCTGAATCCCTCTTTGTGTATCCGCATGCGGTCAAAATTAGGAAATCTGCACCGTGCCGCTGCCGGAGAATCTTTGTAATTTTCATGCACCCACAACAACCGGCATACGCCATGCTTACATGAAAGAAGACCTTCAGCCTCTCCGTGATTTTTTCGACACCGGCACCACCAGGAACTATCTCTTCAGGAAGGAGCAGCTCCGGCGATTACGCGATGCCATCGTATCCCACGAAAAGGAACTGCTGGCAGCGCTGGACGCTGACCTTGGCAAGAATCCCGAAGAAAGCTGGGTTACCGAGATCGGCTTCGTTCTGGCCGAGATCCGCCATGCACTGAAACACCTGAAGAAATGGATGGCACCGCAAAGGGTCCCGACAAACCTGATGAATTTTCCAAGCAGGAGTTTTATTTACCAGGAACCATTGGGCGTGGTACTGGTGATCGGTGCGTGGAACTACCCGGTGCACTTACTACTGACACCCGTAATCGGAGCAATAGCTGCAGGAAACAGCGTCGTGATAAAACCAAGTGAATTCGCACCGGCCACTGCGGCCGTTATCAAAAAACTCCTGTCAGAAAATTTCTCCCGGGGCTACATCCTGTTTGTTGAAGGCGAGGGGGCAAAGGTGGTCCCGGCGATGATGGATGCATTTCGCTTTGACCACATTTTTTACACCGGGAGCACGCATGTGGGCCGCGAGATCTACCAGGCGGCTGCGCGGCAGCTCATCCCGGTGACGTTGGAACTCGGTGGCAAAAGCCCATGCGTCGTGGAGGAAGATGCCAATATCCGTGTGGCGGCACGCCGGATCGCTGTCGCAAAATTTTCCAACGCGGGGCAAATGTGCGTTGCGCCGGATTATGTGCTGGTACATGAATCTGTGAAAGAACAGCTGGTGACAGCGTTGAAGCAGGTGATCCTCGGCTTCTTTTCAGGCGATGCGGCGCGCAGTTATGATTACGGAAAGATCATCAATGCACGCCAGTTTTACCGCCTGCAAATGTACCTGGAGCATGGTCGCATCGTTTTCGGTGGCCGCCACGACGCGGCTACGCTGCATATCGAGCCGACATTGCTGGAAGACGTTCCATTGCATGCTGCCGTCATGGGCGAGGAGATCTTCGGACCGGTGCTGCCCATCATTACCTTCCGCACCTTCGAAGAAGCAGCATCGATTGTCAACAGAAATCCCAATCCCCTTGCCTTGTATGTGTTCACGGAAAGCAGCGCCCGGGAAGCGCGGTGGATCCGCGACGTGCCATTCGGTGGCGGGTGCATTAATAATACCAGCTGGCACCTTACCAACTTCAACCTGCCATTCGGTGGGCGCGGGAACAGCGGCTTTGGCGTTTATCATGGTAAATTTTCCTTCGAGGTGTTCAGTCACCGCAAGGCAATCATGAAAACACCCACCTGGTTTGACCCGAACGTAAAATACCCGCCATTCAAAGGAAAGCTGTCGCTTATACGAAAGCTGGTGCGGTAAAAACTTTTTTACTAATGTTGCGCATGCCGCATCTTTTGTTATTGCATGGCGCGCTGGGCAGCGGGAGCCAGCTGCAGGGCCTGGAGGAACTGCTGCAGGACCAATACACCATTCACCGCCTGGATCTTCCCGGCCATGGCGGGACAGCATTGCCGGACGCATTTTCCATCCGGAACTTCGCTGACTTTGTGGAAGATTACTGCAGGAAGCACCAATTGCCGGAAGTACACATTTTCGGTTACAGCATGGGCGGGTATATAGCGTTGTACCTGGCGCGGCATCGTCCCGCACTCGTTGGGCGCATGATAACACTGGCAACGAAATTCCGGTGGGATCCTGCAACAGCGGCGCGGGAAACAAAAATGCTGCAACCGGAACTGATGCAGGAAAAGATACCGCAGTTTGTCGCAGACCTGGAACAGCGGCATGCGCCCAATGACTGGAAGAAAGTTGTATCGGCAACCGCAGATATGCTTCACCAGATGGGGACAGATAGCCCGCTGCAGGCCGAAGATTTTAAACAGATAAACCATCCCTGCCTGCTGATGCTGGGGGACCGCGATAAAATGGTAACGATCGAAGAGACGCTGGACGTATTCAGGCTGCTGCCTGGTTCGCAGCTGGCCGTTCTCCCGGCTACGCCACATCCACTGGAGCAGGCAGACCCGGAACTGTTAGCAATGATCTGCCGCAGCTTCCTCAGCTGACATTTCTTTTCATCAGCCAGTCGGTCTGGAGATCGTCGCCCAGCAGGAAGGCCGTTTCACCAAACTTTTCAAAACCCCACTTGTGGTAAAAGTCGATGGCCTTCCGATTCCGTTCCCACACACCCAGCCAGACCACTGACTTTTTCATGGATGCTGCTATGTCAATGCATTCCCGCATCAGGTCACTGCCAATGCCCTTGCCGGTCATGGTGCGAATGGTATATATCCTTGCTATTTCGAGGGCCTCGGTGCCGCGGAGCTGCGGCGGCTTCTCACCATCGCGCAGCTTTACATACCCGCAAAGCTGGTCGTCTACATAAGCCATCAGGAAAATATTCTGCGCCGCGCCTACCTCGAGCATCAGCTTCCCTTTTGTAAACTGCTGGCTCAGGAATTTCTCCATGTCCTCCTTCCGGTTAACGGCGCCAAATGTGTCAAAAAACGTCTGATGGCTGATCTCGGCGATCGTCATCGCATCGTCTTTTGTTGCGCGGCGGATAAAACAGGCCATATTGCAAATTACAGGGGCCACGTCATTTTTTTATTACCTGTCTGCCGCTAACTTCATACACCAATGGACAACTATGGCAGGAAAACGAAAAACATGGCAGGAAAAACTGAATAGCGACCGCGCCCCTGTCGTGGAAAAGGCAGACAAAAGCTTCGCCGGGGTGCAGGCCGGGCAAATGATGCTGATCCCCACACCCCAGCTCGTGGACGCTTACATACGCCAGATCCCTGCCGGTCAGCAGGTTGATACCCTGACGATACGGAAAGACCTTGCCGCCGAATACCACGCAGAGACCACGTGTCCTCTTACAACGGGCATTTTTATCAGGATCGTTGCGGAGGCTGCGCATGAACAGTTGATGAACGGGACGCCTCTTGAAAAGATCACACCTTTCTGGAGGGTCATTGATGAAGGATCCCCTGCAGCCAAAAAGCTCACATTCGGAACGGCACTCCTCAAAAAGATGCGTGTGAAAGAAGGCCTCGATAAAAGACAGTCACCATCTTTGCATCATGGCTGACAGCACGGCAATGGATGAACAATATATGCGACAGGCGCTGGCACAGGCACAGCTTGCATTTGACGCAGATGAAGTCCCTGTGGGAGCGGTCATCGTACTGAACGGCAGGATCATCGCGCGTGGCTACAACCAGGTGGAAAAGCTGCATGACCCCACCGCGCACGCAGAGATCATCGCGCTGACATCGGCATTCAACTTCCTGGGCAGCAAATATCTTCCGGAGGCCACCATTTACATTACGGTAGAGCCATGCCTGATGTGCGCAGGGGCGCTGTACTGGAGCAAGATCGGGCGCGTCGTGTACGGTGCAGCGGACGAAAAGAATGGCTACCTTCATATTACCAGGGAGCAGTCGCCCTTCCATCCGAAGACGGTGCTGTCAAAAGGTATTCTCGGGGAAGAATGCGCGATGCTCATGAAAGATTTCTTCCGTCAAAAAAGATAATATGCCAGTTTCCACAAAACCTGCCAGGGTGGAATGCCTAAACCCCAATACCGGCAGCCGCATGAACATTGACAAGTCCACGTACGACCTTTTTTCAAAAGCAATTTATCATACGTTGAAACAGCGCCAGCCGCTGACCTACACGGAGATCGTGGATGGCATTCGTGACTGCTTCCGCGAGCAGAAGACCAGGTTCAGCGGATCGGTTTCCTGGTATGCCGTTACTGTTAAGCACGATATGCATGCAAGGGGCATCATCGAAGTGTTTACAGAAAAAGGAAAGAAACTCCATCGCCTCGCCAAATAACCGTTCGTTCCGCCACAGGGGTGCGTGCAAGTCTGTAAATTTGCACACACAAAACCTTTAGTTATGGCATTTACCCTTCCTTCGTTACCATATGCATTTGATGCATTGGAACCTCACATTGACGCACAGACGATGCAGATCCATCACGGCAAACACCACCAGGCTTATGTCGACAACCTGAACAAAGCGATTGCCGGCACCGAGCATGAAAATAAATCCATCGAAGAACTGCTGCGTAATGCAGGTTCCATCTCGCCTGCTGTCAGGAATAACGGTGGCGGTCACTGGAACCACAGTTTTTTCTGGGAATTGCTTGCAGCAGGCGGCGGTCAGCCCGAGGGCAAACTTGCTGACGCCATCAACCAGGCATTCGGTTCACTGGATGCGCTGAAAGAAAAAGTGAATACTGCCGGAACCACGCGCTTTGGAAGCGGATGGGCATGGCTGATCGTAAAGGGTGGCAAGCTGGAAGTTACCTCCACGCCCAACCAGGACAATCCACTGATGGATGTGGCCGAAGTGAAAGGAACGCCGATCCTTGGTATTGACGTTTGGGAACACGCCTACTACCTGAAATACCAGAACCGCCGGCCGGAATACCTGACGAATATCTGGAACGTGATCAATTGGAAAAAGGTGGCGGAACATTTTGGGAATGCCGGATAATGTTCAAAGTTTAATGTTTAAGGTTAAAGGTTCGGGGCTGACAGAGACGCTGACGCATCTTCAACTTGAAACTTTTAACCTTGAACGTTTAACTAAGGAACCGGATCGTAACCATGTCCCCCCCAGGGATGGCAGCGGCTGACCCGTCGTGCCGTGAGCCAGAATCCTTTCAGCAGTCCATACTTTCTAAAAGCCTCAAGACCGTATTGTGAACAGGTTGGCGTGAAGCGGCACTTGGGTCCCAGCCAGGGGGAGATGACCCATTGGTATACCTTGATGAGTGCGATGAATGGCCACGCCAGAATTTTAAGCAACATCTTCATACTGCTGAACCCTTTGTTCCAGTTGTACCAGGCATTTCTGCATGGCTTGCGTTACGTCGGTAAACGGGCGGATGGATTTATCACTATACATGAAGAACACGAGCACCTTTACGTTCTTCGCGCGCGCCTTTTCCAACAGTGCTTCCTTCTGCAGCCGGTAAGCTTCGCGCATCAGCCGCTTGATGCGGTTGCGGTCCACCGCCTTTCTGAAATGTTTCTTGGTTACGGTGACCCCCGCCTGCACCACGGGCGCTCCGCCGGCAGGCTGCAACAGGTACATGGCACGGATGGGGAACACGGCGAAGCTTTTCCCCTTCAGGAACAGCTCCTCGATCAGCTTGCGGCTTTTCAGCCGTTCCCCGGACCCGAATCCAAACCTCTTTACCATATCCTAAAATACAAAAGCCCTGTCTTGCAGGGCATGACAGGGCTCATACGATGTTTACTGTTTATTTCAGCTTTCTTTCATCGCTGACCGTCAGCTTGTGACGACCTTTTGCGCGGCGGCTTGCCAGCACTTTGCGGCCGTTTGCTGTCTGCATGCGCTTGCGGAAGCCATGTACGGTCTTACGGCGGCGGCGATGTGGTTGAAATGTACGTTTCATTTTAATTTTTTTTCATTTTCTAAAATTGCCCGTGGAGAACCGGACAGATTAGTTTGCCCGGAGAGGTCACCACACCTCCCCGTATGGCTTGATGAAAGGACGGCAAAGGTAGGGTTTGGACGCCAAATTTGAGGCTCCGAATTACCGGTTTTTGGCCCAACTTGTTAAAACCAGCCAAATAAAAGGAAGAAATGCGGGCATGCAACTTTGCGGGGACGGGCCAAACCATGAATTTTGCCCCTCAACGGTTGCCATGGAAATCAAAGTGATTGCTTTTGACGCGGATGATACCCTGTGGATCAATGAACCCTATTTCCAGGAGACTGAAAAGCGCTTTTGCGAGCTGCTTGAAGATTATCACCCCCAGCACACGGTGTCTAGAGAACTCCTGAAAATGGAGATCCATAACCTCCAGATCTACGGCTATGGCATCAAGGGATATATCCTGTCCATGATCGAGACGGCCCTGGCCGTCACCGACAAGACCATCAACATCGCGGTCATTGAAAAGATCCTGCAATTCGGCAAGGAGCTGCTTGCGCGCCCCATCGAATTGCTCGATGGGGTCGAGGATGTGCTTGCGGCGCTGAAAGACCGGTACCGGCTCGTAGTGGCCACAAAAGGCGACCTCCTGGACCAGGAACGCAAGCTTAAAAATT
>DASUVB010000572.1:0-4667 GCA_036373835.1 Flavisolibacter sp.
GCCTTCCACGATCTTCGTGCGCGCAGCCACGATAGCCGTCGCCTGCTGGCGCTGCAACATCGCGCCGGCAATTTCCGGGGCATATGCCAGGTGACTGATGCGCGCTTCGCGGATCAGGATACCGGCAGGCTCCAGTCGCTCAAGCAGTTCCTGCTCCAGGATCTCGTTGACCTTCTCGCCACCTTCGCGCAGCGTGATGTTCGCATGCTGGTCCTCCAGGTTATCGTACGGCAGGCTATAGGCCAGGTGGCGTACGGCGGCTTCGCTCTGCGTATGCACATATTCCTTGTAGTCCACCACTTCGTACGCAGCCTTGTAGGTATTGCTCACCTGCCACACGATGACCGCACCGATCTCGATGGGATTGCCCATCTTGTCGTTCACCTTCAGCTTCGAGCTTTCCAGGTTCTGCGCGCGCAGCGATATCTGCTGCGTGGTGTAAAAAGGATTGACAAAAAACCACCCGTTGTGCTTGATGGTACCCGCATAGGTCCCGAACAGGTTGAGCACATCCGAATGATTGGGCTGCACGATCACCATGCCTTTCATGAAAAACAGGGCAAGCAGCAGCAGGAAGATCGCGCCGGCGATGATCCACCCGTTGGGATCACCCGTGATCTGCAGGAACAAATACGCCGAGCCGGCAAGACACAGCAGGATAAGCAGGAGGCCTATCAGTCCGGAAACGGGTTTTACAATTTTTTCCATACCTGATATCATTTTGATATCAAATTTATATTAGTAAATTGAAATCGCAAATGATCCATATGAAATTTTTTTCCGGGCTCTTTCTCCTGCTGATCACAACGTGGGGCCATGCCGCAACCATCGATACGGTGGATGTCTACAGCCCCTGCATGAAGCGGTCGTTCAAATGCGTGGTTATCACACCTTTTGTAGCCGGGCAGAAACCTGTACCGGTCCCCGTTGTGTACCTGCTCCACGGATTCGACGGCAGCTATTCGAACTGGGTCAGCCGTGTTCCTGACCTCGGCAGCTGTGCCGACCAGTACCAGGTGATGATCGTCTGTCCCGACGCCGGCAACAGCTGGTACTTCGACAGCCCGGTTGACCCGGCATTCCGGTTTGAAACATATATATCGAAAGAAGTGCCTGCATATATTGACAGTAATTATCTCACCATTCCCCGCAGGACTGCCCGCGCTATTACAGGACTGAGCATGGGGGGTCATGGCGCCCTGTTCCTTGCTTTCCGGCACAGCGAGACATTTGGCGCCTGCGGCAGCATGAGCGGCGGTGTGGATCTGCAATACACGCGCAATAAATATGAACTGGCAAAACGTATCGGCGATACGCTTCGTCACGCGGACAACTGGCGAAACTATTCAGTCATGGGTGTGATAGAACGGAAGCCCGCGGATTCGCTTGCGGTCATACTGGATTGCGGCATCAACGATTTCTTCCTTCCTGCCAACCGCGGCCTGCACCAGAAAATGCTCCGGCTGAACATCGCCCATGATTATATAGAAAGGCCCGGCCAGCATTCATGGACTTACTGGGGGAACGCGGTGGAATTCCAGCTGTTGTTTTTTCACCGGTATTTCCGATCACAACAGCTGAAATAGTACCTTGAAGTATGCAAACCATACTCGGCGCGGGTGGCGGCATCGGCAGACTGCTCGCGAAAGACCTCCGCAATTACACCAGCCAGGTGCGGCTCGTCTCGCGCAAGCCACGAAAGATTTCTGAAGACGATGAAGTCATTGCTGCGGACCTGAACAACCGGGAGCAGGTATCAGAAGCCGTGAGAGGATCAGAAGTGGTGTACCTTTTGGCAGGATTGCTTTATAAAACAAAAGTTTGGGAAGAACAGTGGCCGCGGATCATGGAAAATGCCATCGCTGCCTGCGAGACGCATCGTGCCAAGCTGGTTTTCTTCGACAACGTTTACCTGTATGATCCTGCGCAACTCGATAACATGACGGAGGAAACGCGTATTCAGCCATCCAGCAACAAGGGCAGGGTCCGCGAAAAGATCGCTGGCATGCTTATGGACGCAGTACGCAACGGGAGGATTGAGGCGATGATCGTACGGGCAGCAGATTTTTACGGCCCCGCGTTGCAGAACAGCATGCTGATAGAGACAACGTATAAAAACTTCAAAAAGGGCAAGAAAGCATACTGGCTGGGCAATCCATCGAAAGTGCACTCGTTCACCTATGTGCCCGATGCTTCACGGGCAACCGCGCTACTGGGGAATACGGCGGATGCTTTTAACCAGGTATGGCACCTGCCCACCGATCCCGCGCGGATCACCGGGGTGCAGATGATGCAGCTGTTCGCGGATGCCGCCGGTGTGAAACTGCGGTACTCGAAATTTTCTTCGGGTATCATCCGCCTCCTTGGACTTTTCAACCCGCTGATGAAGGAATTGTACGAAATGATGTACCAGTTCGAGAAGGATTACTATTTCAACAGCGGCAAATTTTTCAGGAGGTTCCCCGATTTTGCATTTACCTCTTATGAGCGTGGAGTGCGGCAGGTGGTGGAAATGGACAAAAAAAAGACCCCGGAGGGGGCCTGAGCTTATCCGCCGGTACTCCCATCGCGTACCTTGATCTTCTTCTTGCCGGAATTCTTCTTTTCAAATTCAAGGACTTCCTTTGGCTTGGTGACCTGTTTCTTTTCTTCTTTCTTCTCTGAAGTGTTGCCGGATGCTACGTCGATCGGTGCCATATCGTCTCCCGCCGCCGAAGTTGCATCGCCCTCTACTTTTTCGCGGTTCATCACCCATTTTTCTGTCTTTACCACGGTGCCGGTCATCGGGTCGAGGAAGGTCCAGGTACCATGCTTGTAAGACATAGGTTCAACCTTGATAATTTCTTTCCGGACAATCCTGGTGGGATCGTCTACGTCGTAAACATTCACCGTATCATATGGGTTCTCGGGATCGATCGCGCGCCACATCTCCTCGCGGAGCGGCTCGCCTGCGTTGGTGAAATATACGCATTTGCCGTGCTTCATGCCAAAGCGGTAGCTTTCGATCGCAAGCAGGTCGCCTTCGGGTGAAAAACGCTTCCACACGCCCTCTCTCCTGTTCTGCACGTAATATCCTTCTTCTTCATAACCGCGCTCCCCGCGGAGCTCTGGGAATTTCTCCACCCAGGGCCCGTGCTTGATGCCACGCACATCCAGGCGGTTCAGCGTATCTCCTTTCGAGGTAAGCTCGTAGCTTTTCAGCTGGGCCTGCGCAGACGCCGAAACCAGCAGGAGCAAAAAGAATAAATAACGCATTTTAGTAAGTTTGATGTTTTTCAGGATAGTTATGAAACCAAATGTACTCCAATACCTGCTCTTATGCACCCTCCTGAGCGTTACAGTTTTGTCAAATGCACAGGTCAGGCCTACGCCGGCTACGGTACGGATGAAGGGGCTGGAGCAGAAACGACAGCTTGCACAGGAATCACCTTTCCAACAGTTCAAATTCAGGAATATCGGGCCCACCATCATGAGCGGGCGGGTCACGGACCTGGATGTGAACCCCGACGATCCTACGGAGTTTTACGTGGCCTATGCCTCCGGGGGCCTGTGGCATACCACCAATAACGGGCAGTCATTTGTCCCGGTGTTCGACAGCTCCGACGTGATCACGATCGGCGATATTGCTGTAAACTGGAAAACAGGGACTATATGGGTAGGGACAGGTGAGGTAAACAGCAGCCGTTCCTCCTACGCCGGCACAGGGGTTTATATTAGCCGCGACAAGGGAAAAACATGGGAATATTCGGGACTCCCGGAATCGCATCACATTGGGAAAATTCAATTGCACCCCACCGATGAAGGGACCGCATGGGTGGCGGCGCTGGGGCACCTCTATTCACCCAACCGCGAACGCGGCGTGTATAAAACAACGGATGGTGGAAAAACATGGAAGCATACCCTCTTCGTTGACGACAATACCGGCGTGGTCGATATTGAAATTAACCCGCAGCAGCCCTCAGTGCTGTATGCCGCCGCCTGGTACCGTACGCGGCGTGCGTGGAATTTCGAGGAAAGCGGCCCTTCGAGCGGGGTATACAAAAGCACGGATGGCGGCGATACATGGTCGCTGATTTCCACACCGGCATCGGGGCTTCCAACTGGAAAAGTGGTCGGTCGCATCGGGCTGGCTGTCTACCCGAAAAACCCTTCCATTGTGTATGCGGTCATCGATAACCAGGCTGCACGACCGGATACAGCAAAGCGCGACTCGGTCACTTATGCCATTAATGAGCTGAAACTTTTATCCATCGATGAATTTGCAAAGCTGGATGAAGCAAAGCTGGACACCCTGTTGAAACGCAACCGTCTTACACCGAAATACTCTGCAAAATTGGTAAAGGAACTGGTGGCAACCGGCAAGCTGCGCCCGACTGTCTTGTACGAATACCTGCACGTAAACACCGGTTTTGAGGGTACTCCGGTTGGAGCCGAAGTATACCGGAGCAATGACGCAGGTCGTACCTGGACAAAGACACACAAAGACGCCATCAACACATTTTTTACATACGGTTATTATTTCGCGAAGATTTACGTGTCGCCCCACAATCCCGACAAACTGTACAATCTCGGGTTGTACCTGCATATTTCAGAGGATGGTGGCAAAACATGGGTCGTGGCCGACAAGCCCAATGTGCACGTGGACCATCATGCGCTGTGGGTAAACC
>DASUVB010000573.1:0-10848 GCA_036373835.1 Flavisolibacter sp.
GAACAGCCGGTGGTGTTCAACCTGCTGCCGGAAAAGTTCTCGCTCCGGGAATTACAGGACCTGTATGAAGCCATCCTTGGCGTGGAGCTGGACCGTAGAAATTTCCGTAAACGCATTACCCTTAAGAACTGGCTGGTGGACCTGAACGAGATGGAAGAAGACGTGCCGCACCGACCCGGTAAGCTGTACAAACTGCGCTCGCAGCTCAGGACCGGTAAGGCGCGTTTGACCGGGGAACGCATTGCTGTTTAGAAGTTTGAAACCTGTCCTGCGGGAGCCTTTCAACAACGACGAAAGTCATGAAAAATATTCCGAAAAAAATTTGGGGCGACTGTTAAAAAAAAATAAATTGTGTCCAGGATACACATTGTACTGCTTCTATAATATTTATTGATTGCTTATGAAATTGAGAAAACTGCTTCGTATGACAGGGGTCTCGATACTCCTGCTCATGTCCTTATTCGGTTTCGCACAGGACAAAGTCATTTCAGGCAAGGTTACTGATGCTTCCGGGAAGCCCGTAGCGGGCGTTTCTGTCATGGTCAAGGGCCAGACCATAGGGACCACCACGTCGGATGCGGGTACCTATTCGCTGAAGGTCCCGGCATCTGCCACCACGCTTGTATTCAGCGCGGTGGGTTACGGTTCCTACGAGATGATGATCAATGATCGCGAAACGATTGATGTTTCCCTGCAGAGTACAGCCTCCAGCCTCAACGAGGTGATCGTTGTGGGCTATGGTACGCAACGCAAGCGCGACGTGACCGGGGCTATTTCGCGCGTAAGCTCGGATAAAGTAAACTCCATCCCGGCTCCAAGCTTTGAGGCGTCACTGCAGGGAAAAGCTGCCGGTGTGCAGGTGATCCAGGGATCAGGTTTATCCGGCTCCGGGTCGGTGATCCGTATCCGAGGCATCAACTCGATCAGTGCCGGCGGGGATCCGCTGTACGTTATTGACGGCATCCCGGTCATCGCCGATAATTTCATTCGGGGCAACTCGGGTGCGATGAACCAGAATCCGCTGGCATCCATCAATCCAAATGATATCGAGTCTGTGGAGATCCTCAAGGATGCTGCTGCTGCAGGTATCTATGGAAGCCGCGGCGCAAATGGTGTTATCCTCATCACCACCAAAAGAGGCAAGGCAGGACGACCAGTCTTCAACTATAACAATAAGTTAGGCATCTCTACCTATGCTAACCGCCCGGAGTTCCTCAATGGACCCGAGTGGCTGCAGTTGCGCCAGGAGGCCTGGGAAAACGATGGCAATACGGGACTGGCCCCGCTGCCTGGTGGAGTTACCTGGGACAATGCCAGAAATACAAACACGGACTGGTGGGAGGAACTGACACAGACGGGTGTCATCAACGACCACAACCTGAGTATGAGCCAGGGAAATTCCTTCCTGAAATCTTATGTCGGCGCTACGTACAGCTACAACGAGAGCTACATCCGTATGAACTCTTTCAGCCGCATGGCGCTGCGCACCAATTTTGATTTCAACCTCGCAACGGGCCTCAAGGTAGGTGTGAATGCAGCTGTGAATCGTGGTATCAACAAGCGGGTTCCCGCAGCATGGGATGGCGGCCTGGGTGACGCGATGAGCTATGCGCTTCCTATTTATCCCATCCACAATCCAAATGGAACTTATTTTACCGGAGGCGCCAATCCTGTTCGCAGGCTGAATGAAACAAAGCTGCGCAATACGGATAACCGTTTCATCGGAGGACTGACCATCGATTACAGCCCGGTGAAGAACCTGACGCTTCGCGCTACCGGTTCCTATGATTTTATCAGGGGAATTGAGGACCGTTTTGAAACGGCCAACTGGATCGGCAGGACCGACGTTCTGGGCATTTCAAAGAGAAGTGTACTGGACGGTAAGAACTGGGTGGCCAATGCCACGGCCAGCTATGCACTGGAAAAGACACAGAAGCACCGCTTCAATTTCATGATCGGCACAGAGCTGCAGGAAAAGAAATTCGTGAATACCACAAATGTCCCGGGCAAGGGCAACGTGGAATATTTCACAGGCAAGCCTTTTTACGAGGACAAGGATACTTACGAACACGTATATGATTCACTAAAAGCAGCCGGGCAGATCACGAAGACTGAATACAACCCGGAAACATTCACCAGCTATTTTGGCCGTGTGAACTATACGTTGAGCGACCGGTATTCTTTCCAGGTGCTCGCGCGCGTTGATGGATCCTCGAAGTTCGGCCCCGAGAACAAGTATGGTTTCTTCCCATCGGTTTCGGCCGGCTGGGTGATCTCAGAAGAAGCATTTATGGATGATGTGTCCTGGCTATCGTTCCTGAAACTGCGGGCCAGCTACGGGATCACCGGGAATTCAAATATTGCATCCAGCCAGTATATTCCTGTTGTTACGCAGGGAAGCAATTACAATGGCAACCTGAGCTACTACCAGGGTAATGTGGGTGACCCGTTCCTGCACTGGGAAAACCAGAATAACCTGGATCTCGGGCTGGAATTCGCCATGCTGAGGAACCGCCTGTCGGGTGAGATCGCCTATTACAACAAGCGCTCCACCGACCTGCTTCTCAGCGCAGGCCTTTCGCCTTCCACGGGTTTTGACAACCAGGTACGCAACATTGACAACAGCGAGATCCTGAACGAGGGGATCGAGCTGACGCTGAATGCGAGACTGGTACAGAACAAGGACTGGAATTTCTCCATTGGCGGAAATATCGCACGTAACTATAATGAACTGGTCAGCCTGGGTACTTTATCTCCCGATGCGGCCAGCGGTGGTACGAACGATACCCGCGTCGCCGTTGGATACCCGGTTGGTACCAATTACCTCGTACGATTCTATGGAGTGGATCCAAATGATGGCCTGCCGATCTGGTATGACCTCGATGGCAAGCTCACCAAAACATTCTCCCTGCAGAACAGGATGCCGGTTGGATCCGTGGTCCCTGAGTTTGTAGGCGCTGTGAATCACTCACTGTCGTACAAAGGATTTGATTTTACCAGCCTGTGGGCATTCACTATTGGCGGGAATATTTATGACGGTTCTGCGAAGCGCCAGGCGGGTATCGTTACCGACTGGAATATGCGTCGCGACATCCTGGACAGGTGGCAGCAGCCGGGTGACAATGCTACATTTCCCCGCCTGACCATGAACACCAATACATATGATGGTCTCAGCAGCGAGTGGCAGTATAACTCTACCCTGTTCCTTTATGATGCGTCGTACCTGAGACTTCGCGAGATCAGCATTGGCTACCGTTTCTCCGGCAACACTTTAAGCAGGCTCAGTCTGCGCGGTGCACGCGTGTTTGTGACCGCGATGAACCTGCTCACGTTTACGGAATACCCCGGTGGTGATCCGGAGATCGCGCGCGATTTTGAGAACCCACAGGACAGGAACCTGAGTCCGAACATTACGTACCTGACACCACCACAGCAAAAATCGGTAGTCCTGGGGCTCAACATCAATTTCTAAACCTGAAACAACAACTATGAGGCATATATCCATATTCATCCTGTTGCTTGTCGCCGGCTCACTGGCGTCGTGCGAAAAATTCCTGGAAAGGGAACAGGCGGGCACCATTCCTGCCGACCAGGTGCTTGTTGACGAAAAGGGGGTGCAGGGCCTGCTGAACGGCGCTTACATCAACCTGGCCAATAACCTTTATGGCGGGCGACTGCAATTCATCAGTGACCTGATGGGCGACCAGGCGAACGGCATTTTGTATACCGAGGATTTTGGTGAGATCTACAAACGCAAAACATCGATTTTCGGTGCGTACAAGAATGATTTTTACAGGAATGCCTATTACATCATATCGCAGGCTAACAAAGCGCTCGAGAATCTTGACAAGACCAGTACCAACCGCTCGTTCATAGAAGGACAGGCGAAATTCCTGCGTGCGATCGTGCATTTTGAAATGGTGCGGCTGTTTGCACAGCCATATGGTTTTACACCGGATAACAATCATCCAGGTATCCCGCTGCGCCTGCAGTCATCGGTTACACCAGGTGACCGTGCAACGGTAAAGCAGGTATACGATGCGATCATCACGGACCTGATGGCCGCTGACGGTCTTTTGCCGCCTGCTCCACCTGTCGGCTACCCGTCGAAGTGGGTCGCAAAGGCGTTCCTGGCGAAGGTGTTCTTCCAGCAGAACAATTTCCAGCAGGCCTTTAACTATTCGAACGAAGTGATCGAGTCCAACGAGTTTTTCCTGGATGACAGCTATGACTACAGGTTCTCGCTGGATGCCGGAGGCGCCGGTACTGAAGAAGGGATCTTCGTGATCAGGAATGTTCCCAATGTGCTGAGCCCGGGCGGCGAACTGAGGGACCGCTACCGTTCTGACGGAACGAATTTCCAGGCACAAAGCGATTTCCATGTCACCGACCTGTATTACAACCAGGCGACCCAGTCGAATGACCTGCGCAGGTTCTGGTACGAGAAGAATGCTGCCGGCTACAACATGATCACCAAGTACAACCTCAACCAGTTCGACCTCCCGATCGTGCACCTTACTGAAATGGTGCTGATACGCGCGGAAAGCGGCGCTGAACTCGGAGGTGCCAGTCTTGCAATTGCGATTGACGACATCAATGAAATTCTTACAAGGGCTTACGGAGGCACTTCTCAGAATCTTTCAGCATCCGCATCCGCCGCGCTGGTGATCTCCACCACACGTACACAGCGGGAGTTTGAAATGATCGCGGAGGGTAATCGCCTGCAGGAGATCAAGCGCATCGGGGCACGCAGCGGCGTCAACATCGATCGCCGCGGTTCTTTGTGGAACTGCCCTGGCCTGGTACTGCAGTTCCCGAACGGCGAGCAATCGGCCAACACAAGTTTTCTTATGAACCCGGAAGGAGGCTGCCTCTGACCACTAAAATGTAACCATGAAAAAAGCAATCATATTCAGTTCAATCATCGTGGTTCTGGCGGCAGGCTGCAAGCCGGAACTGAAAGGTGAGCTGGGGACGCCGAATAATAATATCGCGGCGCTCAATGGTGAATGGAAGCTGGCAAAGGTCCTGCAGACTGACGTGGACGCCCAGCGAAAAGGTTTTCCATACAGCACCATGGACCTCACGACCATCTTTCCCTACAGCGATTTCAAAATGACCTTCAACGTAGCGAACAAAACGTTCACGACGGTGCCCGGGAATTCGCCGAAGATCATTCGTCTCACCAGCGGCAACTGGACGGCGGACAATGAAAGTGCGCCAAAGAACCTGACCCTGGTGAACGGCTCGGATACCGCGCGCATCGTGCTCGGAAGCTACCCGAACGCTGTGAACCCGCGGCTGAAGTTAAAGGTTGAAAGAAAAGATGCGGCAACTGGAAAGGTGCTGATCACTTATGACTACGAGTTTGTAAAACAATAAAAGCATTACCATGAAGAAAATATTTTTCCTGATACTGTTATGTGCTGGCATGGCTGGAAGCTCGATAGCGCAGGTGACGTTCAATCCCAGCATCTTTACAGCGGAGGACCCCGTGACACTAACGGTGGATGTTTCCGGAACCCCAATGGCCGGGCAGACGGAAGCTTACATCTGGATATTCAGCAATCCCACAGCAGGAACCGGTCCCCAGGTCGATGGTGTGGTCAATGGATCGTGGGGTAATTCCAGCAATGCTGCGCAGATGACGTCAGCCGGTACAAACAAATGGTCATTCACTTTTACCGGTACCACCATGTTCAACCTGACCCCCGGTGAACTCAAGGCATTCGGTTTCCTGGTGAAGGCAAAGGACGGCAGCAAGCAATCCCCCGACTACAAGCCATTTGCATTTGATCCGCTTGTTTTCACGCCAACGACCTTCCGGATATTCCCATCCAAGGTCGGACAGGAGGATGTGATCACCATCAACTTTGACCAGACCCTCTCCGGCAACCTTAACGAGCAGCGCATGCTGCCACAAACGGTAACAGTCACTGTGTATGACCAGAACAATGTGCAGGTAGGTTCACCGGCTACGATCAATGTAAGAAGCCTTGGGAACAAACTGTGGGGCGCCACCTTCATTCCAACAGAATCATTTACCATCCCTGCTGGAACAAAGCTGGGCAAGTTCAGGTATAAATTCAACGGTACTATTGAAGACGCCACCGGCGCACCGGTACCCACAAGCACCGGGGAGAACGAAGTTCCATTTTACGACTTAAAATAATTATCCAATAAATGTTTGGTATGAAAAAAATATTCCTGTTTGTAATTGCTGCCGCCGGCCTGTTTGCAGGATGTAAAAAAACGGATTTTGATGACACGGTTACGGGAGAAGCCCTGGGTCCGTTCCGTATTTTGTCTCCGGCATCCGGTACGAGCCTGTTGCTGAATTCAGCAACACCCGGCGCCACCGTGCAGATTTCGTGGACGGCATCCAAGCCTGGTGTCAGCAAACAACCTACGTATACATGGATCGCCGCCAACAGAACAGGTGGCAACCTCGATCAGCCGCTGATACAGATCCCGTCTGACAATAACGGCAATGCTACAACGCTGACACTGACGCAGCGCCAGCTCGACAGCGTGCTGGCTGCAAAAGGCATTGCAGTCAATGCCACGGCAGACCTGATGTGGAGTGTTGTATCCGATAACGGGTCTACAAAGCTGCGTTCCGATGATGTCTTTAATATCAGCATCAGGAGGATGGGCGATGGGGTTTCACCTTTCAAGCTATTTGGACCGGTGAGTTCTACGACAAGCCTCGAGATCAATCCAACGTCCACGTCAGATACCATTCACTTTGTCTGGCAAAAAGCATTGCCCGGAAATATTGCCAATCCTGTAACGTACAAGGTCGTGTTCGCCCCCGAGGGCGCCGGTTTTGCAAACCCGCTGTTCACGATCACCAGTGGTAACAGTGGAGCAGACACCACGGCGCATGTAACGTACAAGCAGATCAGTGATTCGCTGCTGGCGCATGGTTATACTGATTTCAGCCAGATCGCGAAGCTTGACTGGACTGTGATGGCAACTTCAGGCACATTCACCATGCAGTCGGATTACACCAACACGCTCTATATCGTGAGACTGGTACGCATGTACCTGGTGGGCTCGATCAATGGCTGGAACATCAATGCGCCTTTTGAAATGATCGCGGACAAGGGTCCCGGCCGGCTGGGGCGTGTTTTCTATACGTATATCCGGCTCAGTGCATCCGATGAATTCAAGTTCGCCAAAACTCCCGGCGACTGGAACTCAGCGTACGGCGTCACCGGGGTAGTGGGCGGCGGATTCAGCACTGCCATGAACCAGGGTGGCAACTTTGGCGTTCAAAGCGGTGGTGTGTATCGACTGACGATTGATCTCGGGGTTAGCATGGTCTATATCCAGCAAAAGGAAGTTGGACTTGTGGGCAGCCTGCAAGGCTGGAATCCGGCCAGTCCTGTTTACGGCAACCTGTTTGCCCGGAACCGCTTTATTATCATAACCAACATGAGCAGCAGTGATGAATTCAAATTCCATGATGGTCCTGCCTGGGATAATTCAACGGCCGACAAGGCACGCTGGTGGGGCAAGGGTCCCGCCGACGGCCTTTTGGATAACGATGGCAATGGGGCCAATATCAGCAACAATACCGGGGCTACCCGCGTGCGGGCCATCTGGGACGGCCAGGATCCGCAACAGGTCAAATATGATCTTTCCGGTGCAGCTGAAATGCGCGTTGTAGGCGATGGTATCCAGGGTGTGAATGCCTGGGATCCCGGTGCCAGCCCCCAAATGACCTATCTTGGAAGTGGGCAGTGGCAAATCACGCTGACGCTGATCGGAGGGAAGGACATCAAGTTCCTGGCCGGCAATGCCTGGGGCGCTTTCGACTACGAGGATGCCAGCGGTGGAAGCACTGCAACCGGTACACCCCGTGCGATCAGGTGGGAAGGCGGAAGCAATTTTAAAACACCTTCCACAACCGGATCGTACACCATCCTGCTGGATGAATACACACAGACGGTAACCATCAATTAATAATCAAGGATTTCAATAGAAAAGGCCGTTCGTAATGAACGGCCTTTTTTTGCGCCGGCCTTATTGCTTAAAGAAACCGGCCGTCGCGAACTGGTTGGGTGAATACACCATCACGGTGTAAGATCCGGCCGGCAGGGTGCCCACATTAATCGTCCATATGTTGGTACCCATGACCGCATTCATGGTATACGTGGAAACTGCAACACCTGTTGCATTATAAATCTTGATCGTTACGGGTTGCGTATGTGTGGACTGGAACATGATCTGCAGCGCGCTTTGCACAGGGTTTGGCGCCAGTGTCAGCTGCGCGGCCGGCAACGGATGCACGACCACTTTCTTGCAGATCTTGGTAATGCAGCCACTTTGCGTCTTTACGGTAAGACACACATTGTACTGCCCACCTGCCAGGTACGCATGCGTTGGGTTCTGCACGTTCGAAGTGGTGCCGTCGCCGAAGGTCCAGAACCAGCTGACTACATTATCGTTGGGTCCATGAATGCTGAATCCCTTGAAGTGAATGGTTTTCGGCGCTACGACAGAATCCATGATATAACCACCACACATTGTGCTGCCGTTACTGCTGCCGATCTGCACACCTGTGCATTTCTGTACAACACATCCACCCGAATACCACACCTTCACACAGGTCTGGTAATTGCCGGGTGCGGGGTACTGGTGCTCTATTGACAGTTGTTGTTGTGTCGGTGGATTCGACGGGAAAATGCAGGTGTCCTGGCCATCGCCAAAATACCAGCATATCTTTTCTGCCACCTTGTTGGGATTCAGGCCAACAAGGAAATTGCGTACGTTGTTGGTTGACGTTGCCGGCGACTGGAACAGGCTGACGAAGCAGTCATTGTTACCTGTTTGCGTGACATTGACCGTGTTGCAATATTGCTTGGTACAGCCGCCTTCGTAAAAGATCTTCACACAGGCATTGTATTGCCCTGCCGCGTTGTAGTTATGGTGTACCTGGTAGGCACCGGTGTAGTTGAGCGGATAATTGATGCAGGTATCCTGGCCATCACCAAATATCCAGCAGACCTTGACCGGTTTTTTTTGCTGGCTGTGGCCCGGGATCGCCGTGAACTTGCGCCCAAACGGGGTGGCCGTCACCGGTTCTGTTGTGAATTGCGCTGAACACGTTATTACGGTGGTAGCACCAACGGTGACCAGGCGGCAGTGCGTTGCCTGGCATCCTCCCTGGTATTTGATCGTGACACATACATGGTACGTGCCTGGTTGGGCGTATGTGTACAGCATCACATAGTCCTGCGGGACCAGTGGATTGTAGGTGACGCATGTATCGTCGCCGTTCCCGAAAGTCCAGCAGATCTTCTCCGGCTTCTTGTTCATGATATGCCAGGGTTGCGCGATGAATTTTTTCTGGAGCGCAGACGACGTTGCGGCGGTGTCGGAAAAAGCCGCCTTGCAGCTGTCAATATTCGCAGGCTGCAGGTTGATTGTTTTGCAGATATCCGCCGTGACGATCGAGTCCGTGAAAGTGCTGTTATACTTATATATTTTCAGGCAGGCAGAGTAGGTTCCGGCTGCAGCATACTGGTGTTGCGTGCCCGCAAGCGGTGGTGTGACCTGCTTCGTGCCATCGCCGAAGAACCAGTGCGCCTTTCGCGGCTCGGGACCATTCACCACGGAGGTGTTGACAAAAAAGACAGTATTGCCTGCCCCGATGCTGACCTGGAAATTGGCGATGTCCTGGGACAGGGCTGTGAATGACAGGAGCAGGGCAACGGGGAGAAAGTATAATTTTCCCATAATGGCCGTTTTAAGTGAAGGATGAAATGCCAGCCATTTGATCGGATAAATGTTAAAAAGTTTAACATGCTCCGAAAGTCCTGGGAATCCAACATAGCCCGGTTAAAATAGACCTGCTATTTATTGTACAGACCTTTGATGATCAATAATAAAGGCTACCAGTTCTTCCAGCGGCACGTCGATCCGGCTGGTGGCATCACTGATATCCTCACGGCTGACCTGGGCGGCAAATGAGGGTGTCTTGAGTTTTTTCAGGATGCTTTTCACATCCATGCCATCGTACCCGGCAGGCCGGACCAGGGATGCCGCATGGATGAAACCGGAAAGTTCGTCAATGGCATAGATCAGGTGGTCCATGCGCGATACCGGCTGTACGCCAAAATGCCGGGGGCCATGCGATGCGATGCAGCGGATGATTTCAGGATCGATGTGGCGCCGTTCAAGTTCTTCTATGATAATGCGGCAGTGATTGTCGGGGTACTTTTCCCAGTCGGCGTCGTGAAGGAGGCCGGCCAGCCACCATTTATGCGCTTCCTGTTCGCCTAGATGTTCTTTTTCAATGGCCCAGGCTTTCATTACTGCAGCCACCTGCTTCATGTGAAGGCGAAGGCGTTCATTTTCCACCCATTGGTGCAACAGGTCCTGCGCTTCCTGCGCTGAGAGGGTCTTTCCTGTGTCCGCAGGATCACCAAAATCTGTCCTGCCCAGGGGCTGAATCGCTTCCATTCGTTAAGTATTTTAAAAACTTGTCAAAAATATCATTGTTTTTCAATTACTTACAAAGGCCTATGTAAAAATAATGCCCCGGCTTTTTGGCTTGTATGGCTGTTTACACCTACTTTTGCGACCCCAAATACATCTGCTTCGGCATAGTACAGGGATCAGCATGCGGGATGGCGCGGCTGATTAATTATTCACCGTCAGGCATGCCTGACCCAATTTTTCTCAATGAGCAAATTACATTTTACAACCAAACATGCGAATGCGGCTACCGTGCAGCGCAACTGGTACGTTGTGGACGGTACCAATCAAACCGTGGGACGTATGTGCTCTCGAATTGCTTCGGTTTTACGTGGCAAGAACAAGGCATATTACACTCCT
>DASUVB010000574.1:0-4335 GCA_036373835.1 Flavisolibacter sp.
GGAATGTTACTGCAGGCCAGTCTGTACAGATCGGGCAGCGCTATGCAGCCGGCACCTACATCGTCGAGGTGATCCAGGGCGACAACAGGAAACAAATCAAGCTTGTAAAATTTTAGTATAAGCGGTTGAAAGCAACGGGGCGGCAGGAAACTGTCGCCCTTTTTTGTGGGTCGACTCTAAGGTTAAGGTTGAGGTTGAGGTTGAGGTTGAGGTTGAGGTTGAGGTTGAAGATGAGCATGAGGATGAAGTCAAGGTTAAGGAGAGATTGAGGTTGAGGAATTGAGAGTAGGTGATCGGTGAACATACAACATTAAATTCCGGTCGGAACAATGGCGCTTTCTGTACGTTCATTGCCGTTGCCAAATTGCCACATTGTCAAATTTCCCTCCCCTTTGTCCCTGAACTATATTTGCCACATGTCCCAGCTACGGATCTACAACTCCTATTCGCGCGAAAAAGAAGTATTTGAACCCATCACCGCCGGCCATGTCGGCATGTACGTTTGCGGTCCCACAGTCAGCGGGGAAAGCCACCTGGGTCATGCACGCCCGTACATCACGTTCGACGTGATCTACCGTTACCTGATGCACCTGGGCTACAAAGTGCGTTACGTGCGCAATATCACTGATGCCGGTCATTTCGAGGAGGAAGGACGCGAGGCGGAAGACAAGATCTCGAAAAAGGCGGTGCTGGAGAAGCTGGAGCCGATGGAGCTGGTGCAGAAGTATACCAACCTGTTTCACTGGGCCATGGAACGCTTCAATACGCTTCCGCCTACCATCGAGCCAACGGCTACCGGCCATATCGTGGAGCAGATCAGCATGATCGAAGACCTTATCGCCAAGGGATATGCCTATGAAGTGAATGGCAGCGTGTATTTCGATGTAAAAAAATACGCATCGTCGCACGACTACGGGAAGCTGAGCGGGCGCGTAATGGAGGACCTGCTGGAAACCACCCGCGAGCTGGAGGGACAGGAGGAAAAGCGCGACCGGGCCGACTTTGCGCTCTGGAAATCCGCGGCACCGGAACACATCATGCGCTGGAAAAGCCCGTGGGGCGTGGGTTTCCCCGGGTGGCACATTGAGTGCTCCGCTATGAGCACCAAGTATCTCGGTAAGGAGTTCGATATCCATGGCGGCGGGATGGACCTGCTGTTTCCCCACCATGAAAGCGAGATCGCCCAAAGCACCATCTGCAACCACGTGTCGCCGGTACGTTACTGGATCCACAACAACATGATCACCATTAACGGGCGGAAAATGGGCAAAAGCTACAACAACGTGATCCGTCTGACGGAACTGTTCAGCGGCGACCACCCGGAACTTCAGAAAGCATACTCCCCGATGACGATCCGCTTTTTCATCCTGCAGACGCACTACCGCAGCACGCTGGACTTCAGCAACGACGCGCTGCAGGCAGCGGAGAAGGGGCTGAAGCGGTTGATGGAGGCCTGGGAATGGCTGTCTGCGCAACATTTCGACGGCATGCCGGGCAACGATACCGACAATGACAAAAAGGTACTGACGCTTGCCGGTGAGCTGGAAGATTTTATGAACGACGATTTCGGTACCGCCCGCGTCCTGGCAAACCTGTTCGAGATCGTTCCGTATATCAATTCCATCAGGGATCGTGTCGATACCGGGGTCCTCTCGGTCGCCACGCTCCAACACCTGCAGTCGCGGCTGAAGCTGTTTATCGAAGACATCCTGGGCCTGAAAAGCGAGTCGGCGGCCGAAGCGGCAAAACTTCGCGGCGTGATGGAGGTGCTGATCCAGCTGCGCAAGGACGCACGTGCGCGCAAGGACTGGGCTACCTCCGACCGCATCCGGAACCAGCTGATGGATCTCGGCATCCAGCTGAAAGATGAAAAGGACGGCGGAATGAGCTGGGGGTTAATTTGATAATGTGGCAATTTGAAAATTTGAAAATGAAGTGGCATCCGTGAAATGTAAAAGGGCACGGGTTAACGTGTAATCCGCTTTCGCTGAGACCAGGGCAGACAAGTCCGCGACCTGCGAACAGCAAACTGCAAACTGCGAACCGAACTTCATCTCCCCGGCCAGTTCTGAATGACATACCCTGCCAGCTTATTTCCCATTTCGATACCAACATTGTTGTCTGTAGGGAAGTGTATGCCCGCGAAGAACCTCGACTCGGCACATTCGCGTGCGAGCTGGTGAAATGCAGGTGCGTCATCCGGGAAGAAATGTGCCAGAACCGTTGCTGCTGCAGCCGACGCCGTTGCATGCCCCGATGGATATCCCGGGAATGGTGGTGTAAACCCAAGAAGCGGCTTAAATACCGGGTCCAGTTGGTCGGGGCGGATACCGCGGTACGCATACTTGGCATCCATAATGGCGATGGTCGCATCATGTACGGTCACGTGCAGCAACGCATAAATGGCCGCCGCCTTCAGCGCATCGTCCTGGAGGTTGTACTCAAAGATCTTCTGGGCAGCAAGGTCTGTCCATATATCCAGGCCACTGAGGCCAGCCCATTTGTAGGCGAGGTAGCGTGTGAAAAAATTCTGCTCCAGCTTCTTCAGTTGTTCCATCTCCGCATCAAATAATGGCGGGGGCGCCGGCCGGAACTGGTCGCCGGACCGGAGCACCAGCGGTTTTAGCGTACCTGCTTTCATGCCGACAGGATGCGATCCCTGCCACAGCTGTTGTGTGTTGCGGACTGATGCCGGTGTCACCGTAACAGGCATGGCATGGGTTTCAGACCGGCGTATCACCTCGCGGGCGATGTCTTCGCCGATCTTCCAGCCGGCTGCAACATCGGCAGGGAACTGCACGCCACCATCAATACGGGAAGCCGCTGCCTGACGGGCGAGTTCTAACAGGGAATCACTTTGCTGCGGGAAAAAATACGCCAGTACCGTCCCGGCGGCTGCAGCCGTTGCGCTGTGCGTGCACGGGAAAGACGATGATGCGGGCTTGCGGGCGGTCACCCTGATGGACGGATCCAGCTCGTAGGGCCTTTTGACCCCGTGCTTCTGTTGCAGGTTGCTGCACTGCAGGCTTGCGTTGTATATGGCTATGTTCATCCAGGCCATTGGTGACCTCCAGAAGTTGCCACCATCGGGGGTATTGAAAAGCTGCGGGCCGGTGAGTTTGTAGCCGATCTCGTTCCAACGGTAAGCGGGCGCGCCGGCGTCCCAATAACGGACCGCCTGCAGGGAACGCGCATCTGCTGTTGCCGTACGCTGTTTGACGATGGCCAGTTCTTCCTGGTAGGTTTTACCGGCAGGTGCAGGGGGAAGTTTTGCTTTCGCGTCTGCGGAAATGAATAGCAGCTCTGAAGGCTTTTGCGCCGAGGCTGGCAGCGAAGCCAGCATGCCTGCCACAAGGAAGGCGGTAAAGATGTGTATTCGCATGGCTCAAGATTTTGAGACCAAAGCTATCCCGGACCTGTCCAAAAGGCTTTGCCCCCCGGGCCATGTTTTTTGCTAATCAGTCCAATCATGCAACCGCTTCCGCCTGGCGGCGGTACTGCAGGGGTGCGCAGCCAAAATACTTCCGGAACACCCGGTCGAAGTGCGCATGGTTTGCAAAGCCGCTTTCCTGCACAATATCCTGGATAGGCCGCGCGGTATCACGGATCAGCTTCGACGCATGGTTGACGCGCCGTTCCAGCAGCCACTTCCCCGGAGGACAACCGAACGCCTGGATAAAATCACGCTTGTAAGATGAAAGGCTGCGATGGCATAGACGCGCATAGTCCGGCAGCCGCAGGTTGAACAGGTAATTGTTTTCCATGATCTCCTCTATGTCGCTGCTGCTGCTTTGCGCCACCCGGTACATGTAGCACGCCAATTTGGGGTTGGAGGGATTGGAAACGATGTTCAGCATCAGCTCGCGGAATTTGAGCTCGACGAGATTCTCAGGCATCCGGCCTTCAGCGGTGAAGTAGGGGATCACGGAGGCGTAATACGCGTCAATAACAGGCGTCTGTTGAATGGGAAGGAATTGTTCGCGGCATATTTCGTTCCTCGCCAATCCTTCGAACAACGCCCGGTGTTCCTTCACAAAGGCGCGTATGTATTGATCGGGTATGTAAAAAACCAGCACGCAGGAGCCATCCGACAACCGCTCCAGCACAAGGCCGCCCTTCTTGATAAAGACGGTATTTCCCTGGTCCAGCTCCATTACAAGCTCCTGGGAAGAGATTTTTTTCCTGCCGCTCAGTACATGCAGGACGCAGTGGTGGTGGGCCCAGTCAGTTTCTTTTGTAAAATCGGGGCCGCAGTCAATGCGCAGGAAGAGCAGGTCCCTGCTGGAAAACTGCTTCATCAGCCCCGGGTGCTGTTTCACAAAATCATAAAAGTTG